>SXPC01000217.1 GCA_005778225.1 Planctomyces sp.
GGTCGAGTCGTCGTCTACCTGCCCGGATCGCCCGATGCCTGGATCGGTCAGGTCGCGATCGTCTCTGCAGATGCCGTACAGCCTGTGGATCAGACCTTCCCGAAATTCGTCGAAATCTTCGAACGGATGGGAGATGACAGCCGGGATATCCTGGGGCCCAGTCCGACTCTGACAAATTGATCGAACTCTCTCTTGCTGATTCGACGTAGGGATGGATATCCTTCGGCTGTGTGTTTTTCACATCCCCAGGGAATCATTTGAAGAGGTGCCATCATGGCGAATAAAGACAACGGCGCGAAAAAAGAAACTAAGAAAAAACCAGTTGCCAGCCTGAAAGAAAAGCGAGCCGCCAAGCAGGACAAAAAAGCCAAACGCGATTCTTAATCGCCAGACTGATCAGCGTGAATCAAAAAAGGGAGCTCAACTGCTCCCTTTTTTTGTTGCCCGGCTTAGACCAATCGTGCATTCACCCAGCCAATAACAAGATCCGAATACCGCTTCCACAATTCCGGAAAGCGAGTCACGTTCGGAATGTGATTCACTTCTAGCAGATAGCGTTCGCCAGTCTGAGTCACGATGTAGTCGTTGCCCAGGATGTCGAGGTTGAGATGGCGAGCTATATTACGAGAGTCTTCCACGAGATCCACATCCAGCGGGGTGAAGTGGGCGTCGTTGTGGTGGATCGAGTGTTTCCAGTCTTCGCCTGCCAGTTCGATCTGCATCGCTTCATCGTTCAACAAAACAATGCGCACAGATTTACCCGAGAAATAAGGTTCAAGAGTTGCTGATTCCTCAGCCCGCCATACTCCGATAAAGCGATGTTTGTTCTCTCCGCAATGCCAATTGCCCCACTTGGCGATGGTCTCAACATCGCAATCGATGCTCTGGCCGGCAGGAACAAAGCCACGTCCATGTCCCGGAAATTTCGTCACGCGCAGCGCACGAATCAGGCAGGCGTGACGGAGTCGGCAGTCAAGCATGCCTTGAGGATTGGGGAAGCAAGGTCCGCCCCAAATATTTAATGCCAGCAGAAAGTCATAGTCATCCTCGAAGATGCCATTGAACACGACAAGATCCACCGGCAGCAGCCAGGCGCCCGATTCACTATCCACATGAAGCTGCCCTTTCTGAACGCGATACTTCGGCAGCGTCGAATGCGCAATGATCGCAGCAGGAATCCTCGAACGGAGTTCTTCAATCTCTGGAGGATCAAAACCAATCAGGCAAACACGACGACGAGACATAAAAAAATCCTTGGGAAACGTGGTAGCGTCTCCCAAGGACAAGTTTTCGTGAATAAGGTTCGATCCGCGATCGCTCTAACGTTTCGGACGGAAGTAGTGCGTCGCCTGAGCAAAGACCGCTTCCGCAGACTCCATGATCGTTTCCGACAGCGTCGGGTGAGCATGGATCGATTGAGCCAAGTCGCGAGCAACGAGGGCAGACTCGACCGCGATAACTCCCTCTGCGATCATCTCCCCTGCACCTGGGCCGACGATCCCCATGCCCAGGAGGCGTTCGGTCTTCGGGTCGAAGATCAGTTTCGTCAGACCTTCCGTGCGGTCAATCGACTGGGCTCGGCCGGAAGCAGCCCAAGGGAACTTGACGACCTTGACGTCCAGACCTTGCGCCTGTGCCTGTGCTTCAGTGATGCCGCACCAGGCAAGTTCCGGATCGGTGAAGACAACCGCAGGTATCGCGATGTTGTCAAACGCAGACGGTTCGCCAAGAAGGGCTTCAATAGCCACCTTAGCTTCACGGGTCGCCTTATGAGCCAGCATCGGTTCGCCAGCGACATCCCCGATCGCATAGATATGTGACTCGCTGGTCTGACGCTTGGCGTTGACCTTCACGAAGCCCTTTTCATCGATCTGGACACGGGTATTCTCAAGGCCACAGTTCTTGCTGTTAGGACGACGGCCCACCGAGACCAGAACGCGATCGAAGACCTGAGGCGACGTCACGCCTTCCCCTTCAAGTTCGGCTGAGATCCCCTCTTTCGTCGCAGTCAATTTCTTGACGGCGGTGTTGAGGTGAATCGCCTTGAAGCGGCTTTCCAGCGCTTTGGCCAGCGGCTTGACGAGATCGCGGTCTGCACCCGGCAGCAAGCCGGCGGTCATCTCGACGACGGTCACTTCCGAACCGATCGCTGAGTAAACCGAACCCATCTCCAGCCCGATATAACCCCCGCCAATGACCAGCAGCTTCTTAGGAATATCCTTCAGCGCCAGAGCGCCCGTGGAATCCATGACCCGATCATCGCCGATGTTGAAAATTGGCGGCATTGTCGGAGTCGATCCCGTCGCGATGATCGCGTTGTCGAACGTCATCTGTGACGTCGATCCATCAGCAGCCGTCAGCAGCAGCGTCTTCGAATCGAGGAACCGGCCGTGCGCTTTGACGAGATCGACCTTACGCGCTTTACACAGCTGAGCCACACCGCCCGTCAGATTACCGACGACTTTCTCTTTATAAGCACGCAGCTTGTCGAGCTCGATCTTGGGCTCCTGGAACGTCACACCCCAGTGAGACGACTCTTTCGATTCGTTGATCAGCTTGGCAACGTGCAGCAGGGCTTTCGAAGGGATACAACCCCGGATCAGACAGACCCCGCCCGCTGCCACGTCATCCGTCAGCAGAACCGTCTTCTTACCATGATCAGCAGCTTCAAACGCCGCTGGATAACCACCAGGACCGGCTCCAATAACAACGACTTCCGCATGTGAGGGGGCATTAATTGGCATGGATGTCGAACCTATGTAGAGTGGGCTTATGCCACCATGAATAAGACTGGAACGCAGAGGTAACAGAGTTGAGCAGAGATCGCGGAGCTTCTGCTTTTAATAACTCATGCTAACCCGCCGATAGTTCCAGCCTTCAAATGTCAAAAAAATGAAACGAACGTAAAACACAGAGACCGCTATCTTATTCACACTCTTCTCTGTGACCTCTGCTCCCCTCAGCGAGCTCTGCGTTCCAGTCTCTCTCTCGTCTTACTGTTCCGCGATCAGAGTAAACTGATCAGACAGCAGAGAAGACAGCTTGACGATGAACCGGGCAGCATCAGCTCCGTTGACGACGCGGTGGTCGTACGACAGAGACAGTGGCAGCATCAGACGTTCCTGAGGCTGGCCGTTGGCCATCACGAGTTGCTTGGTCCCGCGCGACATACCGAGGATCGCGACTTCCGGATAGCTGACGATCGGGGTGAAGTAAGAACCGCCAATCCCACCGAGGTTGGTGATCGTGAAGGTCGCGCCCTGCATGTCGTCCATGGACAGCTTACGATCACGAGCTTTGCCAGAAATTTGCGTCAGCTCATCGGCAATCTGCAGGATTGTCTTCTTATCAACATCCTTGATGACCGGAACGACCAGCCCGTTGGGCGTATCGACCGCGACGCCGATATTGAAATACTTCTTGTAGACGATTTCCATCGTCGCCGGATCAAGGCTGGAGTTGAATTTCGGGAACGCCTTGAGGGCCGTGACAGCACACTTGATGGCGATCGCGGTCATGGTGACCTTCGGGCCATCTTTGCCACGGCCAGCCAGGAACATGCGACGGGCGGCTTCGATCTCGGTAATGTCGACCATCTCATGCTGGGTCACGTGCGGAATGACGTTCCACGACATCGTCAGGTGCTGAGCAGCGGTCTTGCCGATCTTGTTGAGGGGTTCGCGCTGAACTTCACCGAACTTCGTGAAGTCGGGAAGCGGCGGCGGAGCCACTGGACCACCCGCGACGGCAGGAGACGCAGCCGCTGGCTTGGTCAGGCGTGCCTTAACGTAAGCCTGGACGTCTTCCGTCGTGATGCGACTGCCAGGACCGGTCCCTTTAACTTCGTAAAGATCGACGCCAAGTTCGCGAGCCAGTCGACGTGTCGACGGACTGGCGGGTGCCGGCGGACGCTCTTTACCCAGGTCACTGTCAGCCGACTTCTTGCCAGGAGCAGCAGTCTTATCTGGCTGAGCGAAACTGCTCTCGCCACCTGCCGGGCTGGGCGCGACATCCGCGTTCGGCGAGGCTTTCTTTGCTTCTGGCTTTGACTCGGCAGCAGGAGCCGACTTCGGAGCAGCAGACCCACCACCTGCACCAGCTCCCGTCTCAACGGTCAGCAAAACGCCACCAACATCAACCGAGTCACCCTGCTTGATGTGAACCTTGGTGATCTTACCCGCGACCGATGACGGGACTTCCGCGACGGCCTTCTCCGTTTCGATCTCTGCAACAACCTGACCGACGGTAATCGTGTCCCCTTCTTTGACGAGGACTTCCGCGATGTCAGCCTTCTTGACCCCTTCACCCACTTCCGGCAGCTTGAACTCGACGGTCCCGCCCCCTTTTGAATTTTGCGACGAGGCTGGACTCGGAGCCGCGGCTGCCTGTGGCGCGTCTGATGAACCCTTTTTGTCGCTGGCGGTCTGGGTTTCCCGCTTTTCAGTGGCCGCAGCGGCTGGCTTGGATCCACCATTACCAGCCGGCTTGGCGGCGCCATTCGACTCTTCGATCGTCAGCAGCACACCCCCCACAGCGAGAGTATCACCCTGCTTGACGTGCACCTTCGCGAC
>SXPC01000218.1 GCA_005778225.1 Planctomyces sp.
GTCTGGATGGTCTGTTCCTGAACGCTCTTAAAATCTTCGATAGAGACCGTGATACCCAGTTCCATCAGCAGCTCTGCGGTCTTGAGTTGCGGTTGTGTGAATAGTTCTTCGTAGGACAAGAATGCAGGGGGATGCGCGAACTGCTGGCGATGCTCCATCCACGACAGATAGAAATTGATGTACCACGGCGCCACCGTGCGACTCGCTGCTTCCAGCTGACTGATCCCCTGGGCTTCCAGATCCTTGAGCAACTGTTTCGTCCAGAACGCCATCGGCCCGCGACATGATTCCTGCCTCCAGTGATCGACAACCGACACCATGCAGTCATAGAGATTTCGATATAGCACGATAAATCTCAAATCGAACTGTCTGGCTAACGTCATCGTCTGATCAGTGCATCGAACATGCAGCTGGCTGACCTGATGCGTCAGCGGATGACGATACATCTCTCGACGAATGCATGTCTCATCCAGTTCCTGCTCACGACGACCGAACAGAGGAACATATCGTGACTCCTTCCAGCCCTTGAGCGCTGCGAGATTTCTTGCCAGGTAGGTCGAGCCGGACTTCGGAAAGCAGGCGACCACGAGTTGATGTCTGCCCATGCGTCTTCTCAGCTGAACCAGCTGACGCGTCGTCAAACCACTGACCAGGGCGCGCTGTACGAACCGCTCCAAACGTTTCATGAAATCAAACCTCAATCCATCGCCGCAGGGGAGACAACAATACAAAACATGCCGGCGTTATAGGCTGGACTACTCCTGGCCAGAATTCGCGATACGCTCAATCGCGACCGTCAAAAAGCTGTTTAGAAATCCTCAAAATTTTTGGCACGTCTCAGAATCCCTTTACGCATTTCACCGCAGCTCTATCGCCTTCTCAACATTTCCCCACGATCCCATGATGTACTCACATTCGCATGCCAATCCCCAGCGATCCCATTTCGATTCTCCTCCAGCAGCTGCAACTGGGCTGCCAGATTCGTCATCGCTGGCGACTTGATCCTGTGCGCCCGACTGCCTCGGTGTGTCTGACGACTCCCGGATTCCTGATCGCCCTCGATTGCACTATTCGCATCCAGCTGGACGCGAGCCGTCTGCTCCTCGAACCTGGTCAGGCATGGTTCATCCTGGAGAATCGTAGTGCTGTTCAAGCCGATCTCCATCTGACGAATCAATCATTCGCGTCGAGCGTCATCATCGGCGATCTGACGGGCTCTGCCCCTCATCTGGGCCACGTCATCGGCATTCCACCAACTCTCATCACATCTGCGATCGCGACCCGAGATGACATCACCACGACACTCTGCACGCAGCTGACGGCGATCTGGGCTGACAACGCTCCTGGCTCTCTCATCATCATGGAGCAGCTTGTCGCGACACTATTATTACACAGCCTGCGAAAGGAACTCGGCGACAGTAGCGCCCTTGAGACAGGGTGGCTTCACGCCCTAAGCGACCCGGACATCGGCCCCATTCTCTCGGAGATGCTGCAGTCGCCCGAGCGTGGCTGGAGCGTTGAATCCCTCGCTGCAATCAGCTGTTTGGCGCGGTCGTCGTTCGCGAGACGCTTTCGAGATCTGTTGAAGTCGTCCCCTATCGAGATCCTGACTCGCATCCGCATGACGCGTGCCCAGACCCTTTTGTCGCGAGGACTACACGTCCAGGAAGTCGCCAGGCAAGTCGGCTACCGCACGTCCTCATCATTCTCTGATGCCTTCAAACGCTTCACCGGACTCTCCCCACAGAAATTCCGGGAGATTTCGACGTCCCCGCGATCATCCGCTGAAGAAGAGAAAACAGCGGCCCTTGCTCCTCTCATTATCGCTGCTATTCCAGCGTAGTCATTGCGGCTTGCCGAGAGTCTGCTGGAATTCCCGTTTCTGCCCCGCTACAACGAAGGCTGACGCGTGTTAAATTACGATTAAGATCCCCGTCATGTCTTCGAGCAACCTATGCAGCCTGCCAACGTCACACAAATCCTCCAGGCCATCAATGAAGGCCAGAAGTTCCGCACCGAAGAACTCCTGCCTCTGGTTTATGACGAGCTCAAAAAACTGGCCCAGCAGAAGATGCGTCTCGAAGCCGCGGAGCATACGCTTCAGCCGACGGCTCTTGTCCACGAAGCATTCGTGCGTCTGGTCACTCAAGGCAACAGCCAGGCCTGGGATCATCGTGGACACTTCTATATGGCTGCTGCCGAAGCAATGCGACGCATCCTCATTGAATCCGCACGACGAAAATCGAGCCTCAAACGTGGTGGCCACTTCAAACGCATCTCCCTCGACGAAGCCGAGAATGCCAGCGACGATCAGTCCGACAGCGAGCTCGTCGCGCTCAGCGAAGCTCTTGACCGCTTTGAAGCCGTCGATCCAGAAGCCGCCCAGATCGTCAAACTCCGCTACTTCACTGGCCTGACCATCGACGAAGTCGCAGCGATGCTCAAGGTCTCGCCTCGAACCGCAAAACGCCATTGGGCCTACGCCCGTGCCTGGCTACAACGGGAATTGACCAACACCACCTCGTAACTCAAGGAGAGACAGGGCGGGAGAGTTGTTCCGCCAGTCGGCAGGCATCGAGCATCGTTGGGTCCAGCTGGCAGGCTTTCTGATAAGCTTTCGCGGCTGAGTTCACTTCCCCTTGTCTCTCATAGGCAACAGCCAGATTGAAGAGCAAACGCGAGTTGTCAGGATCAACTCGCAAGGCCTGATGATAGGATTGGATCGCTTGGGCAGCATCTCCTGCACGGGCCTGAAAGACTCCCAGGAGTTCCCACCATTCGGCATTGTCGGGCTCCAAAGTGGTCGCGAGTGTCAGATCCTCAATGGCGCCGGTAAGCTGATTCAACTGAAAACGGGCGACAGCGCGATTCCTGAAAACCGCTGTGATTCGAGTCTGGTTCGCAACGGCTTGATCGAGATAGTGAAGAGCGGACGGGTAGTTCTGCTTGTCGAGATAATAGACGCCAAGATTGCCGAGCGCGACATCGTTTTGCGGATCGAGCGTCAAGGCATGGAGAAACAAGCTCTCACTGGATCGCCACACTATGGCCTGCTGATAAGTCATCCCTGCGAGCACGAGCCCCAGCAGCGCAACAGATCCATAAAAGGAACTGCTGAGTGACGACTTCGTATTATTTGAGAGTGGTACAAAGGCAGTTCCCAGGAGCATCGAGCAGGCAAGGTAAATCCCGATCGCGGGAAGATACATGTATCGATCCGCCATCGATTGATTCCCAACTTGAAGGATTCCAATGACCGGCAGCAGACTCAGTAAAAACCATCCCCATCCCATCAGCAGGTAAGGCCTCTTCCTTTTCTGAAACCATACGACCAATGTCACGGCGAGAAGAAAAGCGGTCGAACCAAGAACCCGCTCATCAAGTGAGTGAAACGTCAGCGGGCGATAGAAGAATGATAATCCAACGGGCCAGAAGAGTTCGCTGAGGTAACGCACGGGACTGACGATCGCGTTGGCAAGTCGGTGTTCCAAACCAAACACCTCCAGCGAAGCGACTGCTCCCCCTGACTTCTGTGCCAGCACAGTGAATACACAAAAGGTGACGACGAGCAGCCAGATCGGCCATTTCTCCAGGAGAAGAGAAAAAGATCTCCACAGGATCTTTTTAGTTGGCCCCAGTGACTCTGTTCCGTATCGTCCCAACGGCCAGAAATCCAGAGTCAACAACAGCAGCGGCATCGTCACCAGCATTGGCTTGCTCAGTAAGGAACACAACGTCCAGATGCATGGCATGACAAGTTTCTCAGCCGGGAGCAACTCCTCTGTCGACCTGTTCTGGGCAGCGTTCACATAGCTGATCATCGCCAGTATCCCGAACAGAAAAAACAACAGGTCTTTGCGTTCCGTGACCCAGGCTACAGACTCCACATGGACCGGATGCAGCAAAAACAACAGCACGACAACCAAGACGATTTGTTCGCTGAGTCTCACTCGTTTCAGCAGACACCATAGGAGAGCTCCATTGACCAGATGCAGAATCAGGTTGGTCAGATGGAACCCGAATGGATCAAGCCCCCAGAGGCTGGCATCGAGCTGCAATGAAATCCAGGTCAGCGGGTGATAGTTCGCCAGATGAAAGCCGGAGAACGCCCAAATCAGGTTCTCCCCACTCAGTCCTGTCGCGACGTGAGGATTCTTCTCGATGTATTGATCGTCATCCCAGAGGACAAAATTATGCTGGAGAATCGGATTGTATGCGAACGCAGCGACCAACAGCACGAAAAGTAACGGAAGTGTTTTCATTGTCATACGGGTCACAGGAGTCGGATCGAACACAGGACAGCGGAGAAAACTGTCACCGACTAGATCAAAAGAACAGCCCGTTGACTATCGTAGCGTCTCGGGTCTTCATCAATTCTTTTTGAAGTCTGAATCCAAGTGGCGAATTGCATGTGGCCAATGTGATCCTTTACAACCACCTTGCTAACGAACTGACGCAGCGATACAGTCAAAACGATAACAATTATTCGAGGAGCGAAAGAATTGAGTCGTTGGTGTCGCTGGAATGATGTGTCGTGGTTAAAGAATGCCTCGTCTGCGCGGGAATTGCTGCAGTCGATTCGACAATTGGCTGACCTTTCTCTGGAGGTTCCAAGCCTGGCTGACTTCTGCAGTCGTGGTTTGGCGCTCATCATGTCGGAGTTGTCCGCGCAATGGGCATCGCTGTTGACGCTGACGCCGTCGGTCAATGTCGTTGCGGAATCCGGTCGAAAGCCGTTTCGACTTCCAGAAGCCAGTCACCTGCGTGACGTCCTGGATCGCGATGCTGCTCTTTTCCTTCCGCCCACGGAAGCAGGCGGGTGGGCGACGATTCTCGTGCCTCTCATTCAACAGCCGGGAGGGCCCCAGGAGCCTATGCTGCTGGCGATCTGTGGACGCAGTCTGACTGAAGGTCAGCTGGAAGATTCTCTCTCGCTGGCCCAGGCATTCACCTATGCCCTCTCAGTTGTCAAAGACCGCGAGCAGGCTCGCATCACGCAGTCGATGACCGAGGAACTCCTGCGAATCTCGCTCAAGCTCAGCGAGTACACCGATACCGAGTCGCTGCTCAATCAACTCGCCCGCGAAGCGACCCAGCTGATGAAAGCGGACCGCGCGAGTATCTTCGTCTGGGATCCCAAGCGACACGAACTCGACGCCAGCCCCGCCCTCGGCGTCGACTCAGGCAAGCTAAAACTTCCCGATGACAAAGGAATTGTCGGTGAAGTCATCCAGACGGGGCAGTCTATCCTTGTTGACGATGTCACGACCGATAAACGCTTTGATCGCTCGGTCGATTTAAAGACAGGCTACCGCACGCGCAACATCCTCTGCGTCCCGCTGCGAAACCAGTCGGGCAAGATAATTGGCGCTTTCGAGCTGATCAACAAGCTAGACGGTGCTTTCACCGCCGCAGACGACATGCTGCTCCAGCGTTTAGGGACTTATGCCAGCTATGCCCTCGAACGTGCCCAGCAGTTCGAATCGCTGAATAAAAACGTCCGACGATTGACTCGCCAGATGTCCGGACAGGCCCAACTCATCGGCCAGTCCCCCGCGATTGAATCGCTGCGGGCAACGATTGAGCGTCTCGCGACAACCGATCTGCCTGTGCTCGTCCTCGGCGAATCGGGGACCGGGAAAGAAGTCGTCAGTCAATCGCTGCACTATCAGGGTGGTCGAGCAGAGAAACCGTTTGTCGCAGTCAACTGTGCTGCTCTTTCCGAGACACTTCTGGAAAGTGAACTCTTCGGTCACGAGAAGGGCGCCTTTACAGACGCTCACGAAGCCCGCGCCGGCAAGTTCGAACAGGCAGACGGCGGAACCTTATTCCTGGATGAAATCGGTGATATGTCTTTGTCTGGACAGGCGAAGCTGCTGCGCGTTCTCGAGCAGAAAGTCGTCACCCGAGTTGGTGGCTCGAAGTCGATTCCGGTTGATGTGCGTGTGATCGCAGCGACGAATGCAGACCTCGTGCATGCAGTCACTGACAAGCGATTCCGACAGGATCTTTACTACCGACTTTCTGTCGTCACGATCTCCCTGCCCGCATTACGAGACCGGCCTGAGGACGTCATCCTGCTGGCGGAACACTTCCTGCAGATCTTCTGTGCCCAGGCTCGCAAGGCCCCACTCAAACTGACAGCCTCCGCTCGCAAGAAGATGCAGGCGCACCACTGGCCAGGGAACATCCGCGAACTGCGCAATCTCATGGAGCGAGTCGCGTTTCTAACACCGTCTCCTGAAGTGACCGAAGACGATCTGGCCTTCATGCTCTCACCCGAGACGACCTCCAGTGCTGCTGCCAATCTGGAAATTGGTCTCATGCCCGCGACGGAAGAGTTCCAGCGCGACTTCATCCGCAAAGCCATCAAACGGGTCCAGGGCAATATGTCCGAAGCCGCCCGTCTCATCGGGCTGCATCGCAGTAACCTGTATCGAAAGATGCGCCAGCTCGAAATGCACGAAGCCGGTGGAGAAGAGTAAGACTCCAGCTTTCGCGCTCAAGACAGTTCAAACGAGCGCATGAAAAAGGCGGCTGTAACAGCCGCCTTTTTCTGCTCATCGAGGTCCATCTAGTTGATGCGTCGCATGCTCTTCATGGTCGTGCGGTGGTTCTGAAGAAGGTCGACTGCTTTCTGGAAGACAGGGTCTTCGTTCAGCGTCTTTGCGGTGACTCGCTTGTAGGTGTCTTCCTTGGCTTCGACTGGGAAGTCAGGGCGAAGACCGACGCCGCCGAACCAGTGTCCGTGAGGCGAGAAATACTTGGCAGTTGACAGCTTGATCCCCGTCCCCATCGAAACGTCATAGATGCTTTGAACCGACCATTTGCCATAGGTTCGATTACCGATGAGTAACCCACGATTGTGATCGCGGATGGCACCGGCAACGACTTCGCTGGCAGAGGCTGAGTTTTCATCGACGAGCAGAATCAGGTCGACATTCCAGGTGCCGAGTTGGTGGGCGGTGTAAGTTGAATCCTGATCAGACATGCGTCCCTTAGTCGAGACGAGGACACCTTGTTCGATGAACCGATCCAGAACATCGACAGCCGCTGAGAGCAGTCCACCAGGATTGCCACGCAGGTCGAGGATGACTGACTTCATACCTTGGTTGTTGAGATTCGTGAGAGCCGCATCGAGTTCTGTTCCGGTGGTCTTCTGAAAACCGGTCATCTTGATGTAGCCGATGCCGTCTGCCTGATTGACCATGAAGGTCAGAGGGATCGAGCGAATCTTGACTTCGCGTCGAGTGAACTGTTTCTTGAGGACCTGCCCGGTGGTGGCTTGTTTCCATTCGATGTTCACTCGGCTGCCAGCCAGACCTGTCAGATAATTCGCCGCTTGTTCGGTCGAAAGAGGCAGACAGTTGTGACCATCAATCGAGAGAATGTAATCGCCAGGTTCCAGACCGCCCGCTTCCGCAGGGCTGTCCGGGAGAACATTGACGAGAAGAACCCCTTTATCAGTCTCCGCTTTCATTTCGATCCCCAGACCGACGAATTCTCCATTGATGTTGCTGTAGAGGTCGGTCAACTTACCCGGAGTCAGATAACGGCTGTAATCATCAAGGGCGTTGCAGCCACCGAAGAGGTATTCCATGATGACGGGAACCGGCTGAATGCCCGTCAGCGTGTTGGCACGACGGGAGATCTCCAGAATCATCTGCTGAGCCTGCGAGAAGCTGGACAGAGATTTGTTCCAGTAATTCTCACGCAGCACTTTACGCAGTTCCATGACCGAACGAGGATCGGCCTTGGGCATGTGCATCGCGACGAAACGCTCATTGTTCAAAGCCAGGTACAGGCTTTCGGTCCCATGAGCGACGAAGTAGCTCAGCTGAACCGGCTCGACATAATAGACTTGGATCTTGTTGTAGACGTCGTTGAGAAGTTGGAAAGCCTCGTTGGTGTTCAACGAGAGCATCTGGCCGGTGAAGGAATCGTCGGTATAGCGACGGTCGATGCTGAAGTGGAATTTCGAGCGACGCAGGCCATAGCTCAGGTCGTTATTGTCCGGCCAGGTCTCCAGCGAATGCTTGTAATGCTCGATGGCATCGCCCCATAACTTGGAACGCTCGAGCTCGGCCCCTTTATCGATGGCCGTCCGTTCGACCATGGAAACTTCCGGCGCTCCCGGAATCGCAGCGTCGATGACGCGCCACGTCGCGATTCCCGTTAAGAGAACCATGACGAGCAACAGCTTCATCGAAGCGTTTCTCAGATCATTAATGGACAGTTTAGGAGACATACGGCAGGCCTTTTATTTCAACTGATGCCAGGCGACCAATCTTCGGTTTCGCTGGCGAGAACACACAGTCACCCAATACTGCACCAACTCCGCGACACAGCATCCTGGTGAACCAGGCTCCCGATGGCTGGGCGGCGATTTGGTGGGTGGTCTGTGTATTCATCACAGGTGTCAAATTCCGAAAAGTCGTTACCAGGCGATCTCATATCGCTTCGTGCCAGCAGTTCCGTTCCTGCCTTGATGCTGCTTTTAGGAAACGTTACTTCGAACATACGTCACGATCCGCGGGTGGTCAATTTTTGACTTGAATCGACAGGCCAGTTCGACGCCGTATTCTCCACACTTGCTGGGGTCGTAACGATTTACGAAATGAGGGGATTGTGGAAAAGCAGTGAGCCTTGGTGGAGATTGAGGGTCGGGCGGAAGAATTCATGCGTGGATGTTGCGTCCTCGCAACACGCATTTTCCCTCCAGATGTTCCCGCCCGTGTGACCTTAACTTGCCTCCTTTGCTACACTGAGGTCATCCATCCACACCCACGAACTGCCATGTTAATAACGTCAGAATGTCCCCTGGGGATCAATGATGTCAGGTTTCTGCCATGTCGCTATCTTCGGATAACATCCCAATCACGCCTGCCGACCTGGAAGACTTTCGTCTGCTGCTGACATTAGAGCTGCACGCCTACCAGAAGGAACGTGTGGAACTGCTGCTGACAGGTGTCGGCTTTCAGAACTGGGAAGTGGCTCATAAACGCTTTGCCCACTTGTGCGATCACAGCGAGGAATCCAGGCCGCTGTTACTCTCGATTCTGCAGATGCTGCTGCATGCGCTTTCCGAGGTGGCATCGCCTGACAGCTCGCTGATCAACTTCGAGCGATTCGTGCAGAGTGTCCCCAGTCGACACGATTTGTTTGTGCTGCTCAGCCAGCAACCCCGTGCAGTGGAAATCCTCATCAAGCTTTTCGTCAGCAGTCAGTTCCTGACGGAAATCCTGCTGAAGAATTCGAGCTATCTGGAACGCCTGACACATCATCGAAAACTGGCGGAGTTCAAGACACAGCAGGAGTTCCTCGCTGAGGCACTCGAGCAGGCATCCTCGCATCCCAAGATCGAAGCGCAACTCAATGCCATTCGTCGCTATCAACACTGGGAACTATTGAGGATTGGTGCGTGTGATTCGTTTGGTCTGATGGATCTGAAAACAGTGACGCTGCAGTTATCGTTGCTTGCCGATGCGATCGTGCAGGCGTGTCTGAAATTGCTCGCTGATGATCTCAAAGTCGACACGACCGGGTTTGTGGTGCTGGCGTTTGGAAAGCTCGGCGGCGAAGAGCTCAACTACAGTTCGGACATCGATCTGGTCTTTCTGGCGAAAGACGATGCCGGGCGTTTCTGGTCGCTGGCCCAGAAGCTGATCAAAGCACTCATGGAAGCAACGCAAGACGGGTTCATGTACCGCGTCGACATGCGACTCAGACCCTGGGGACGATCCGGCGCCCTCGTCACGACGATCACTTCTCACATCGACTACCTGCATAAATCCGCAGTCCTGTGGGAAAAGCAGGCGATGATCAAAGCTCGCTGTATCGCGGGTGATGTCGAAGCGGGGCGAGACTTTCTCATGATCGCTCACGACATCATCTATAGCAATTCCCCACCGGAAATTCGTGAGAGCGTCCGCAAACTGAAAGCCACCATTGAAGCAGAACTAGCCAAGAAAGGTCGGACCTGGGGCGAAGTTAAAGCAGGAGTCGGATCGATTCGCGATGTCGAGTTCGTCACGCAGGCCCTTCAACTGATGCACGGACGCAATACCCCCGGCGTCCGCAGTATCAATACGCTCGATGCCCTGATTCGACTCGCGGATCGCTCGATCATTCAGGCTGATGAATATCGCCAACTGGCATCCGGATACGTCTTTCTACGGACGATCGAACACTCCCTGCAGCTGATGCATTACAAACAGGTCCACACCCTGCCGACAGAACCTCGCGAACAGGCTTACCTCGCCCGTCGACTCGACTTCCCATCGGCTGAAGTCTTCCTGACCTATTACGAGCGACACACACAGGCAATTCGCAAGATCTTCGAGAAATACATCGTCGGGTCTTCGTCAGCGACTGATGAACAGAAGCCTCAATACTTCCAGTCGTTTCCTGATCGCGTGGCGGTTCACGGACTGGCCTACGAAGACGTTTTTTCGAACAAAGAACGAAGCTTCCACCGCGAACTGATGAACCGCCTCTCGCCCACGCATCTGGTGGAGGTCAACTGCGAACTCACTTCCGACAACCAGACTCCTCAGATCTGGAAACTGACGATCGTCGGTTTCGACACCGTCGGAGTCCTCTCAGCGACCGCGGGGCTGCTCTTCGAACTGGGATGCAACATCATCTCGGGGAACTTGTTCACCGGGGCGATCCACGATGAGTCGTTGAGCAACTCCGGGATTTTCCAGATCGAGCACCGTCGACCAGGGCAAACCAAGAAACCGCAGCGAGACAGTCATCGCTTTATCAGCGTGATCGAGGTCGCCTATGACGGCACGCCGCTGACTTCGGACGACTGGCTGGAATATGCCAGCGATCTGGAAGAGCTCGTGACGCTGCTTTATCACGGCCAGGACAACGACGCCCACGGACGCCTGGCGATCCGAGTCGCTCGGGCTGTTCGTAGCGAGGCTTCGAAAGATCAAACGCCCGATCGTCTGATGCCAGTCGAGATCAATATCGACGTCACCTCGTCACCGTTTGCGACGATCCTCGAAATCCGCGGCGATGATACTCCCGGATTCCTCTATGAACTGGGCAACGGGCTGGTCCTTTCGGGAGTTCGCGTCCATCGGACCGTCATCCAGACCGCAGGAAATCAGGTCGCCGATACGCTGTACGTCACCGACATCCTCGGCAAGAAAATCGACGACGCCAACCAGCTGCAGGAACTCCGGGCTGCGATCACGCTGATCAAACAGTTCACTCATTTGCTGCCCAAGTCGCCGAATCCGGAATCCGCGCTGCTGCACTTCCGAGACTTTCTGCGTCAGCTGTTTTCGCAAGATAACTGGGTCGAAGCATTTACATCACTGGAGCAGTCGAACGTGCTCGAAGCGATGGCTCAACTGCTGGGCGTTTCCGACTTTCTATGGGAAGACTTCTTGCGTATCCAGCATGCAAACCTGTTTCCCGTCGTCGCGAATGTTGAGAGGATCATTCACCCCAAGACAAGACCACAGCTTCAACACGAACTAAATACTGACCTGAAACCACTGACGACGATCGATCAGAAAATCGACTACCTCAACGCCTTCAAAGACCGGGAGATGCTGCGGATCGATCTGCGTCACATCCTCGGTTATGAGCAGACGTTTGGGCAGTTCTCGCAGGAACTGACGGAGCTCGCAGAAATCATCGTCGAGACAACGACGCGTCTAACATATGAGGAACTGATCAACAGATATGGCCAGCCTCGTCTGGAAAATGGATCGCCCTGTCGGTTCGTCGTCTGTGCATTGGGCAAATGCGGCGGAGAAGAATTGGGGTTCGCCTCGGACATCGAGTTGATGTTCCTTTACGAGGACATCGGCGAGACAAGCGGACGAGAGAAATGCACGACAGCGGAATTCTACCAGAAGCTCGTGGAGTTGTTTCAGAATCGTATCCGCTCACGGTCAGCTGGGATCTTTGAAGTCGATCTGCGATTGCGCCCCTACGGCCGCGCCGGCAGCCTCGCAGTCGCCAGAGAAGCCTTTCAAAGGTACTTTCAGCAGGGCGGTCCAGCATGGCCTTACGAGCGACAGGCGCTGGTCAAACTCCGCCCGATCGCAGGGGATCTCGATTTCGGCAACGAGATCGTCGAGCTGCGAAATGAAATCATCTTCACCGGCGAGCCTTTTGACCTGGCAGCGATGAACGCCATGCGCGAGCGTCAGATTTCTCAACTTGTCAAAGCCGGCACACTCAACGCCAAACTCTCACCCGGAGGGCTGGTGGACTGCGAATATCTCGTCCAGGGCTTACAAATCACCTACGGCCACCTGAGCGCGGAACTGCGCTCGCCGAATACACGAGAATCCCTGAAGGCTTTGGAACAGGTCGACGTGATCACACATCAGGATCGTGTCGATATTCGAGACTGCTACCGCTATCTGCGCCGTCTGATCGATGCGCTCCGCATGGTCCGGGGAGACGCCCGCGACCTGACCGTCCCCGCCATCGAAACCGACGAGTTCGCCTTCCTCGCACGACGCCTCGGCTACGACGACCCCGCCCAGCTGCATCTCGACATCGAACAAACCATGCAAAAAGTCCGCGAACTGCGCCGACACCTGGACCCGCTGATCGCCCCCTCACCGTAGGCTCACTCCACAACGTCTGTGGAATCACTTTCGGCTCGCTGTTTTTCCAGTTCTTCAACTCGTTTAAGCAGTTTCTCCTGCGCTAACGCACTTCGATAAAGCTCCTGACTGAGCTGATCCACTTGCCGCTGCAGCAACATCAACTGCATTTCGACTTCGGTGAGGCGGGTTTCTGAATTGTTCATGGACGAGGTGACTTCTTAAGTTTTCGATGCGCACTTAACGCGATTGAAATCCAGCCAATGTGCCAACAAAGCTGGCAGATTAGCATACTTCTTGTGCAGCCGTTCTGGCAACAACGGCGATTTGATTGCTTTAAATGACAAAAATGATGCGGTAAGGCGAAAAGTGTCAGTCGAACTGCGCAAATCATCCTCGTTTTAATAGATCCTGCGCGTAATATGACTCTCGGTTTGAATGTTGACAGTAACGCGCCGTTAACTGTTGGCACAGCTGTTATGGATGGAGTATTTTTTCCATGTTTTTTATTGATTCTCCAGCAGCAAACGCGAGCGCATCGTCTCGCAAATCTGGATTCACGCTGATCGAACTTCTGGTTGTGATCGCGATTATCGCGACTCTTGTGGCCCTGCTCCTTCCCGCTGTTCAACAGGCCCGCGAGGCGGCCCGTCGTTCTTCTTGCAAAAATAACTTGAAGCAAATCGGCCTGGCTCTCCACAACTATCACGATACCTTCAATGTCCTTCCACCAGGATACATGCGTCGTGATTATTCTTACGGCACATTCGACGGACCAGGCTGGGGATGGGGGACTTTCATCCTCCCGCAACTTGAACAAGGCGCGATGTACGACAGCTTGCAGATCGACAAGCAAATCCTCACTGAATCGCCAGCCATCCTCCCCTTTTCACAGACCCCGCTGTCAGTTTATCGTTGCCCCAGCGTTCCTGGCGGCCATATCAACGAAGGGCTGATGAGCGCCTCCGCAACCGCCGGAATTGCCCTCTCAACCTATAAAGGCGTTTTCGGAAACAACAACACACAGTTCAACGACACCACTGACGACTGCCCTCTCTTCCTGGGAAGCTGCATCAGCGGCGAAAACGGCTCATTCGGTCCCAATAGCTCCGTCCGCTTTCGCGATATCACCGACGGGCTCTCGAATACCGTCATGATTGGTGAAATTGCCCGCGGTATTAACGGCAGGAAAGATTCGACCGGCGTCTTGATCGATTACAAAGGTTCCGTGTGGGCAGGTCTCTCCACCCAAGCCTCTCGCTCGAACGTCGCTGTTCTCCAGACACTGCGTGGGGTTGCTGCTTCAGGAGCTGTCGAAACCGGATACCGCCTCAACGGCACAAACACACACAGCTTCTCTTCTCACCACAAAGGCGGAGTCCAGTTCCTTCTGGGTGACGGGGCTGTCCGCTTCGTGTCAGAAAACATCGATGGACTCCTCACCAACTACATCGGCAATCGCGAAGACGGAACAGTCCTCGGCGAATTCTAAGACGGGCCGTCATTTCTAAACCTGGCCGAGAAGTTTCTGCTCGGCCCATTTCGCTGCTTTTTCTTCACCCATCTGAAGCCATTCAAGGCGGTCTCATGTCATCTTTCCGGGGTTTGTCGATCTTTGGTCTTGCTGAAGAATCTGCTGGTCAGGCAACTTTTCTAGCCGCTATCTTGCTGTCTGTTTTTGCTTTGGGCTGCGGTCCATCCAAGCCAGACTACAAGCTGTTTCCTGCAACTGGGACAGTCACGATTGACGGCAAGCCGGTTGCCGACCTGCTCATTGAATATCATTCTGCCAATGGAATTGTCGCCCATGGAAAAACCGACGAGACCGGAAGCTACGAAATGACTCTTCCCAAGTTCGACAAGGGAATCCCAACAGGACTCTACACCGTCAAAGTCCGTGGCGCGAGTGTTCCGATGGTTTACGATGAAATCGGTGCCATGATGGTCGAGATCAGTGATTTGCAGGCCAATTCTCCGGCCGCCGTGAAGCTGAAATCAAAAGCCACCGCAAAAGACCTCAAACTGGAGAATGAAGCTGCGGAGTAACGCCCCGATTCGATTGCTCCTTGTGAAACCAGTTGCTCGCCATTGGGTGTCAACTGGTTTCTTTTTTTGTCCGTCTCTGCTCGTTACTTGGGAAATCCCCGCCTGTTCCATCAAATGCTGCCAATGGGTCTGCTTTGGCGAAGTTGACTCCCCGATGACACTTCACTGGCCCCATCCCTTTCTACCCGATATGATGTCGTATTCGCATGTCCCGCCTCTCCGAAGGCCTGACTTGCAAAGGCTTTTGCCTTCCCTAAGCCCTACTCCCCAAGCCCTAAGCTCTGCCGCCCCATGTCTATCGTTACCGAAGTCAAACGTAAGTCCTACGGCCGCATTCCGACCAAGAACATTCGGAACTTCTCGATCATCGCGCACATCGACCACGGCA
>SXPC01000219.1 GCA_005778225.1 Planctomyces sp.
GTCGCGGAAGGGGTCGACATCATTGGCCTCTCGGGCCTGATCACCCCTTCGCTGGAAGAGATGATGTTCGTCGCCAAAGAAATGAAACGACGCGGGATGACGATCCCGCTTCTCATCGGCGGTGCAACGACCTCCTCGCGCCATACGGCTGTGAAGATTGCGCCCCATTACGACCAAGCCGTCGTTCACGTTGTTGATGCCTCACTCTCAGTGCCTGTCGTCGAGAAACTTCTCGATAAGGACCAGAAAGACGCGTACATCGCGCAGTACAAGATCGCCCAGGAAAAGGAACGCGAGCAGTTCGCCGCCCGTCAGCAGAAGACCCTCGTTTCCTACGCGGATGCTTTGGGAAGACGCTTCGTAACTGACTGGTCGACCGTGGAACTTCCGACTCCCGAATTTGTCGGGCTGCGATCATTCCAGAACTTCCCGTTGTCCGAACTGCGCGACTACATCGACTGGTCTCCGTTCTTCTCAACCTGGGAACTGCGAGGCAAGTACCCCAAAATCTTCGAAGACGAATACGTCGGGGAAGAGGCCAAAAAACTATTCGCAGATGCCAACCGCATGCTCGATCAGGTTATCGAACATAACTGGTTGACCGCCCGCGGCGTGTGTGGCTTCTGGCCCGCCAACTCCATTGGCGACACAATTTATGTCTACTCAGCCGAGACTAAAGCCGACACGCCTCACGACCAGCGAAAAGTGATTTGTAAATTCCCGATGCTCCGTCAGCAATGGGAACGTAAAGGTCAGAAGGACTATCGCAGCCTGGCCGACTACATCGCGCCGGTTGAATCCGGTCGTCTCGACCACATCGGCGCCTTTGCCGTCACGTCAGGGGAGGGGATCGACGAGCATCTCAAACGCTTTGAAAAAGAACATGACGACTACCAGTCCATCATGCTCAAAGCAATCGCGGACCGTCTCGCGGAAGCGTTCGCCGAGTGTATGCATGATAAGGCCCGCAAGTTCTGGCAGTATGGTAAGTCCGAGACCTTCTCGAACGAAGAACTCATCGACGAATCTTACCGCGGGATCCGCCCCGCCTTTGGCTACCCCGCCTGCCCGGACCACGTTCCGAAAGGGCGCCTTTTCGACCTCCTCGATGCAACCACGCACACCGGCATCACGCTCACCGAGAGTTACGCCATGTGGCCCGCATCTTCGGTCTCCGGTCTTTACTTTGCCCACCCTGAAGCCCGCTATTTCTCCGTCGATCGAGTCACCAAAGATCAGGTCGAAAGCTACGCCCAGGCCATGGAGATGGACCTTGAAACCTGCGAACGCTGGTTGGCCCCGAATCTCAGTTACGATTCGTGATTACTTGCCAACGTCAGCCGTAAGCAGAGCAGTCTGGCCTTGTGTTCTTCGTCCTGAAGGGACGATTTCTACCAGCCCAGGATGAAATCCTGGGTTAAGGGACAGTTGATGAATCACCACCCTGAAGGGGTGGGTTCATCGCGGGCTGATTGATGATGGCCCTTCAGGCCTGAGAAGGAGATGTGAAAATCGACATCGAGCCGTCGTCATCGTGTGCAACGCGGGACAGCGGTTCGGACGGAACCTCCCTCCCGGTGGCAGGTTCTTAACTGCTCGCTTTATTCTGCTCGCGATTGCGGATGTGGCGATCGAGCTCGTCTTGCAGTTCTTCGTGGTGTCTTTTGAGGTGCTTGATTTTGGCCTGACTGCGAGCGGAGAAGCCTCGGCTCTCATAGATGTCGCCAAAGGTCAGCAAGACAATCCATCCCACCAGGGCCAGGATCAGCATCAACAGAACTGTCGCGATCAGCGGCTGCAAAAGAATGACTGCAGCATCGGCACCGGGGATCATCATTCCGACAATGGCGATCATGCCCGAAATCTGCATCCGACGCAGGAATCGTCGTCTTACGTAACGCTGTTCCGCCCGTTCCTCAGCAGTCGGGGACAGTTTGATATTCATCCGCGCATACCGGCGGTGCATCGACATCATCCACAGTCCAAGAGCTAACAGCCCGCCACCGAAAATCAGTGACGGCAACATCTTTACCAACATTGATGACACCTTCGAGCGCAAACGGTCAGGAGGTCTCTATTCTCAACCAATCTCAGGGACTTTGCAACTCGCGAATTGACGTTCTCAACTCCAGTTTTTCGTCAAATTTCCATAACTTCTTAACACGTTTCCGGTACATCAGATGAGTAGACCGGCAACGATGTTCTCAATTCAGGCAATGATAGTTGTCGTGAAAGTGTCACTGATGGATCTCATTAATGTTCGAGTCCTGCTGAGGATCGTGTGCACTGACCCTCAGGCGACGGTTGATCATGCCCTGCTGCAGGCTGACCTCGCGCTGCCGGCGGTCACGGATCGTCTTGACCTGTCCATTTATGACATCCATTACCAAGCCGAACAGCTGACGTATGTGCTTGATAAATCCCGCTATCAGATGACGCTCGAGTCGATCACCTTCGATTCCTGGAAACAGGCGATTAAACGCGTTGATGACCTGATGCATGCTGGTTTCAAAGTCCGCATTTTTCCGATTGCCTTTGAAACAGAAGAGCAGGCCAAGAGTGCGATTTTCGCCAACGATGTCGCAGGCAAGCGACTCACAGCCATGAGGATCAATGGAACCTGGCATACACTGACTGACGAGGAACGCTTCTGGATCAAGTTTCGATCGGAGTCTGTCATCTTTGTTCCGCAGGATGGCAGTAGTCAGGTTTCGACCCTGACGTCGGTTGCTGGTTGATCGCTGTCTGTTTCAGCTCACGAGCCGGATCGATATGATGAAGTTTCAACGACTCATCACGATTCAGGATCTCTCATGCTACCCATCCACTCGCTGACGACAGATATTCTTACCGCCGAACGTACTGACTCGATCGTTCGCCTGACTCTTAACAGACCTGAGAAGCGCAACGCACTCTCCGTCGAGATGATCGCGGGACTGGATGCAGCCTTCACGGCGCTCGCGGACGACAAGTCGGCTCACGTCATCATTCTGGCTTCCAAAGGGACCGTCTTTAGTTCGGGGCATGATCTGAAGGAAATGCACGGCCGTACGGAAGAAGAGTACGCGCAGATCTTCTCCAACTGCTCTCGCATGATGCAGCGCATTCAACAGCTGCCTCAACCGGTTATTGCCCAGGTGCAGGGCATGGCGACCGCCGCGGGTTGCCAACTCGTTGCAGCGTGCGATCTGGCGGTCGCCAGTCGCAATGCCTCGTTTGCGACGCCCGGTGTGAAAATCGGTTTGTTCTGCTCGACGCCAATGGTCCCGTTAATGCGATCCGTACCGACGAAGGTCGCGATGGAAATGCTCCTGACCGGTCAGCCGATCTCTGCAGAACGTGCTGCCAATGTCGGCCTCATCAATCAGGTTGTCGATCCGATGGATCTCGAAATGGTGACACTGGATCTGGCTCGTTCGATCACGCAGGCCAGTGCCGCGACGATTGGACTGGGCAAAGCCGCCTTTTATCGCCAGTACGCCATGACATCCACAGCCGCCTATAGTGACGCGAATGCAACGATGACCCAGAATGCTCTCATTCATGATGCCCAGGAGGGAATCGGAGCGTTTCTGCAGAAGCGCGCTCCGAACTGGAAGCATCAGTAAATTGAGTTGCAGATACGACTGGTCAGTTTTGAAATTTGATATTTAGCGCCGTCGCACGGCTCATACAGCCGTGGCACACACGGTTTTTGTTTTACGACCTCGGGCGGATGACCGGTAATACAGGCTGTGTTGTCGGGCGTTCTACAGATGCCTCTGCTTCTTGAGTGCGCCACCAGAGGTAGCCAATCAGCGCAAGAATCTGCAATACGACGATGGCCCAGTAAACCTGCCGAAACGATCCCTTGATCGTCTTGTGTCGAAACCACCGCTGGGCGATCAATGCACCGGGCGAGCCGCCGAGTAACGCGAGGCTGTGCAAGATTTTTTCCGGGATTCGTGTCCAGTTATGCCCTGCGATCGCTTTGTCGTACCCGTAGGCTGCGATCGTTACCACATTCACTGCAATCACGTAGCTGATGATCGGCCCCATCCAGAACAACGCTCGTAGGCTCCCCATGATGAGGCAGACTCCAACGACGCAGGAGAGGCCATAGATGGTTGCTGCTGACATGCGTTTGCGTCGACGTGGCATGGTGGTCCTGATGACGGGATGATTGTCGGTTGTTCGGCTGCAGGCCAGTTGAATCTTCGTTTCAAGTGCCCGTTTTGGAAAGTCTCAAACGAACTTTCTGAGTCGGAAGTTGCCGGTCGACTTTGGTCATGCGCCAAGGTAGAACTGAATAGCCATCCAAATATACATTCCGCCTGTTGGAAGAGGAGTTCATCATGAGTCAGTCCATCGCCACCACGGAAGAACTGCGTCAGAAGCACTGCGTCCCCTGTGAAGGGGGCGTGCCAAAGCTGGAAGGCCAGGAGATCCTGGATCATCTTTCGTCCCTGGCCGAATGGGATCACCTGCCAGATCCGGACCGCATTCACAAGGCGTTTACAAAGAAGAATTTCCGCGAAGGACTCGCGCTGGTCAACAAGATCGGCGAACTTGCCGAAGCCGAAAAGCATCACCCCGACATTCGGCTGTCGTACAGCAAAGTTTCTGTTGAGATTTACACCCACGCCATCAACGGGCTGTCAGAGAATGATTTTATTCTCGCTGCGAAGATTGATGAGATAGCGTAACCGAGACTCACCACAAAGTCACAAACAGCACCAAGGGGCACGAAGAAAAGCTTTGTGAACCCTGATGCTCTTTGAATTTTTGGTTACGAACTCTTTAAGCAGACGTCACGTCGTCGGTCGTCCAGACATAATCAACATACCGCCACACGCCGCCAGGGTTTTTGTCTTTGAGTTCTGCAGGGAGACGTTCCGGGCGTACGTTGTCGTAGCTGACCAGCATGCCGAAGCGTCGCAGCGAGCCGGGGATGCCGACGGCTGTGAAGTGAGGGTGGCCCGTGGCTGGGAAGGGGCCGCCGTGGTTCATGGCAGGAGAGACGGCAACGCCGGTTGGCATTTTGTCGTTGAGGAAGCGACCGGCCGTGCGGGTCAGGAGGCCAGACAGTTGCTCGTAGACCTCATCGTCGGCCCCTGATTTGGCGGAATAGACGGACGACGTCAAGCTGCCATGAATGTGAGCCGTGATGGCGAGAAGTTCGGCGGCGTCTTTCACGACGACGAACAGCGAGCTTGCTCCGAAGGCTTCACTTTGGAATTCATGAGGCTTCGCAAGGAACTGCTTGCCCGTGACCTTGAGCAGCGTCGGCTCGTGCATGCTGTGACTGCCATCGACGACCTTGCCGCCGCAGACGAGTTCGGCGCCTTCGCTGATGAGGTACTGCAGGGACTTGTGGAAACCATCGCGTCCCTCACCTGAGAGCATTGGCACGGGGGCAGAGGCTTTGAATTTCTCGACCACACCCTCAATGAATGGCTGAGTGTCAGCGTTTTCAAACAGGATGACAACGCCGGGATTCGTGCAGAATTGTCCCGAGCCCATCAGGCAACTGCCTGAGAACTCATCGACGAGTTCCGCGCGTCGCTCGCTCAGGGCACCTGGCAGGAGGTAAACCGGATTGACGCTCGACATTTCCAGATACACCGGTTTGCCGTTGGTGTCGCAGGCTTCCTTGATCTTCAATCCTGCATTACGCGAACCCGTAAACGCAGCGGCTTTGATGCGACGATCGGACAGCATTTTCAGGCCCAGCTCATTGGGCAGGTGATAAATCTGCTGAATGAAGCCAGCCGGGAAGCCAAGCTCAGTCGCGACTTCATGAGCCAGTTCGGCCATCCGCATGCTCGTGCGAGGATGAAGCGGGTGAGCTTTGGCGATGACAGGATTTCCCGTCGCGATCGCCGAGGCGAAGTCGCCGCCGGAAATCGCGTTGTAAGCGAGAGGGAAGTTATTCGGTCCCATGACGACGACGGGCCCCAGTGAGACGAGCATCGAGCGGATGTTCGCCTTCGTGTCGATCGTCGCCATGCGCCATGAACCTTCGCGGGCTGACTTGGCGGCTAAGCGGAGTTGATTCGTCGTGCGTGGAAATTCATTGCCTGCCAGGCGTGTTGGAACCGGAAATGCCGTTTCCTGATGAGCGAGCAGGCAGATTTCATCTTTATGAGCATCGAGGCGATCAGCGTACTTCTCAAGAAGCTCCGCGAACTTCGATCCCGGCCAGTTCACAACCGTGTGAAATGCCTTCTCAGCGGCTGCAAGCGCTGCTTCGATATCGGTCCAGTTGCTGATTGGGAAGATGTCCGGAAAAGTCTCGCCGCTGGCAGGGTTCTTAACCGTGAAGGTGTCGGAGCCAGTAGAGGGGCGAAATTTGCCGTCAACGAGAATGGGATGAACCTGTGGCATGAAGCGTATTTCTAAAGCGATGGCGTCAAATAGCGGATAGTTCGAAATTCTGCGTGTCCATCGTACGATGCCTTTCTCTTGCAATCAACCTGACAGGTGTCCCGGGTGAGCGCGCATAAAAAAACGACCGAAGAAAACTTCGGTCGTTTCTATGATCGTACACTCAAAGCGAAGGCCAAAACCCGTCGCTCGAAGCAAGAGTCAAAACTAGTTAGCAGCTTCGACTGGAGGAGCTGGAGCGTCTTCTGCCTTGACAGGGGCAGCAGCTGGAGCAGCTTCGTAGGTCGTTGTTGTTGCGCCACAGCCATTGCCGCAGCCGGTAGCACAAGGAGCAGCACCGCAACCTGAGGTGCAAGGAGCAGCACAAGCTGGCTCACAAGCTGAACCGCAAGGAGCAGCACAAGATGGTGCGCAGCAGCTGTTGTGGTGTTTGTGACGGACAGGCTTGCAGCACTTACGGCGGCCAGCTTCAGCAGAGTTGGTGGCCAGGATCATAGTCAGGGCCAGTGCGATGCTCAGCAATGCTTTCATGTTCTCTTCTCTCCAAATCTCGTGTGTCTACTCTCGGAAAGGTGAGATCGAACAATTGATCTCGCTACCCTTTCCCTTTCGCTCCGAGAGGGATGTTGTGACCTCCCTGATCGACACGGTCAGTACAGGTATAGACGATGCCAAAAGGACCTTTCAAGTGAGAACGGGTAGTTTGTGCAAACTTTAAGGAATTTGGCGATCGGGGTATCTGTGACGCTTATAGTGGGAGCGATCGTGTTCGTTAATCCGTAATTCTAAGGCTCTTTCCCCATTATTTCTAAGACACACGCCGTAGTATGTGCACGCAGAGCATGCAGATTCGAGCCTGCATGACTTCTCTTGTACACCACTCTTCCTCACGGATGTATCCAGATGTCAGAAGCAATTGTTCCATCCGAACATGTGCCTTCCCCGCGACAAAAACTTGCTTCTGTCCTGCGAACATTCTCATGGGAATTCTGGATCTTCGGCCTCAAACAAGCCTATGCCTGCCTCTTTGGCGGGTACCTGCTCTTCTGGATTATCCTGACGACATTCTATTTTCCACTCGATCCATGGATCACTCGCTACGACTTCCTCCTTCTGATGGCAATCGGCTTCCAGGCATTTCTTCTGCTGGCCCATCTGGAGACATGGCGTGAGTGTTGCGTCATCGCCGTCTTTCACATCGTCGCGACTGCGATGGAGATTTTCAAAACCTCTGACTCCATCGGTTCATGGCATTACCCGGGCGAATTCCGCCTCGGGATCGGAAACGTCCCGCTGTTCGCAGGCTTTATGTATTCAGCTGTTGGTAGCTATATTGCCCGTGTCTGGCGTGTCTTCGATTTTCGCTATTTGAACTACCCGTCTCGATGGTCGACGCTCCTGCTGGTCGGCCTGATCTACATGAACTTTTTCACGCACCATTACACCGTAGATCTTCGCATTCCGCTGCTGATTGGATCGGCCGTCGTCTTTGGCTGGACGACGATTTATTATCGAATTGATCGCGTCCATCGCTCGATGCCGCTGATCGTCGGGCTGTTCCTGGTCGCGCTCTTCATCTGGTTTGCAGAAAACATTGCGACCTATAGCAAAATCTGGGTCTACCCAAACCAGCAAGCCGGCTGGAAAATGGTCGGCACAAGTAAGCTGATCGCCTGGTATTTGCTGATGCTGCTGAGCTTTGTGCTGGTGTCGCTGGTCAATCGACCGAGGAAACTGGGTGAAGCAATTGACGCGAAATGAGTGTTGATCGCACAATTGGTGCGGTTCGGAGACTCACCAGCACCCTACAAATCAGGCAGCGGTGTCAGCGACTTCTTTTTCTCGCGTGTGATTCTCGTAATAAGGAGAACCGAGTCTGGCTGTCGGGCTGTTGCGGAAGATGTAGGGTTTGTAGAGGCCCCACTTCCACAGTCTGCATTTGACGCTCGTGATCAGGACGCCGATGCCGTATTTGCAGGAGCGTTTGAAGTTGATTGAGCTGGCTTCCGGGAAGTATTTCGTCGGGCAGCTGACTTCTCCGACTCGGTAGCCATAAGCGAGTGTCTGAGTCAGCATTTCGTTGTCGAAGACGAAATCGTCGGAGTTGTTGAGCAGTGGAAGTTTCTCGAGGACTTCGCGCGAGAAGGCACGGTAGCCGGTGTGATACTCGGACAGTTTCGCACCGATCAGGAGATTCTGAGTCGCTGTGAGGAAGCGGTTGGCGATGTATTTGTAGATGGGCATCCCGCCCGAGAGAGCCGTTCCGCCGAGGATGCGTGAAGCCATGACGGCATCATAGAGGTCTGACCCGATCATGTGGGCCATGCTGGGAACGAGTCGGGGATCGTACTGGTAGTCGGGGTGCACCATGATGACGATATCCGCACCGCGGGCGAGCGCTTCGCGGTAGCAGGTCTTCTGGTTGGCACCGTAGCCGAGGTTGACTTTGTGTTGAAACGTCGTGATCCCCAACTCACGAGCGATTTTGACGGTCTCGTCTTTGCTGGCATCATCGACCAGCAGGATTTCGTCGACGATGTCCTTGGGGATTGCATCGTACGTTTGTTGCAGCGTCTTGGCAGCGTGATAGGCCGGCAGAACGACGACGACTTTCTTGCCGTTGATCATGGAAATCACTCAGAATAGGAGGAACCAGAGAGGGGAATGTTCAAACGCACGTCACAGGCTTTCGCCGGTGGGATGTTCGCACAATTATAAGTCAGCATTTGGCAGAGGGGAGCATGATTTCGACCGCGCAAAGAAAACGCGGACCGGTTCAATCGGCCCGCGTTGTTCTGGTTATGCCAGTTTTAAGGGTGGCTAAGATCAATCTTGTGGGGGACGAGCCTCGTTCAGGCCCAGGGAAGATCGCTTTTGCTTGATCAATCCCAGAAGGGCTTTTTGTGGATCGGCAAACTTCTTGAGCCCCTCTTCCATCAGCGTCTTTTCCATGTGCTCGAAGTCGACCTTGGCGTCGATATCGGCGACGACTTTGTCCGGCGGCATCTTATCGACCTGCTTGGTGAAGGTCTTGCCAGCCATCTTCTGGACCGCGGCATTCGTGCCAGGCGGGTTTGTCTGGATGTCCGAACCAGCGAGGGCAGAAACGTACTTGTCAGCTGAGTCTTCTGGCTTCTTGGTGCCAGTACTCGCGAAGATGATCTCCTGCTGGAGCGGGAAGCTTTGAGTCGCCCAGAATTTCTGGTTTTCGCTCCAGATTCGCTTGGCGTTCAGGATACCGACCTGACCTTGGGCTTCTGGAATCAGCGTGGGGTTCTGCTTCTCGGTATAAACATCAATTCGGCTGACAAAGATGCTGTAAACAGACTTCAGGCCTTTGGAATCAGAGCGTCGTTTGGCGCCTCGGATGACGGCATCGCGGGCGGCTTTGTATTGTCGATCGCTGAAGATCAGGGTGATGTTGAGTGTCACGCCCGCTGCGACGAGTTCTTCGATGGCGCCCAGACCCGCTGGTGTCGCGGGAATTTTGATCATGCGGTTGGTATGGCCTTCCGCCCACCTCTTGCCAAGTCGGACATACTCAGCAGAGCGCGTTTCGACGGGCATCTTGTTGTCGATGTCTTCGAGCAGAGGATCGAGCTCGAAGCTGACGTAGCCATCGTTGCCATTGGTCTCGGAGTGGACCGACTGGAAGACAGCCTGGGCTTTGGTCACAAGGATATCCGTCATTTCCCAGGCGACTTCGTCATCGTTGAGTCCCTTCTTCATCAGGGATTCGAGTTCGCTGTCGAAGCGACCGGTCTTGAGCAGATCGGAGACGATGATCGGGTTGGAGGTCGCGCCGGTGGCGCCAAACTTACGGTTTTCCAGGACCAGATCCGGGTCGATACTATCGAGCCAAAGTTTAGTACCCGTGCCGACGAGGGATTCGAGTGGCGTCATTGTGTCTCAGGCCTTTATTGATTCTCATTCAAAAGGGAACGTCGTGTGAAAATCGGCTGTCATCATCAAGAGGGCAACGAGCAGTTTTGTTTTAGCACGTCCTGCCACACAGCCGATCGCGACAGGTCAGTTGATTTCCCTGTCTTCTTCGCAGATGATAACAGGTTGATAGACCCCGCGAAAGCCGTAGCTGATCGCGTTCACCGCTGTCATCCAGCAGGATTGATGCTGATTTTCCGTGCGATTGAGATCCGTGGTCTGTGAATTCTTTTTGAGGAAGAAGAGAACGTTTCGTGAGCCAGCTGCAATACTCCAATCCATTGATTACCCGTTATGCATCCAACGAAATGAGCCACATCTGGTCGGCCCAGAAGAAGCACTCCACGTGGCGTAAGCTGTGGATTGCTCTGGCGGAATGTGAGAAGCAACTTGGCCTCGACATTACCGACGAGCAGATCAACGAGTTGAAAGCGCACGTTGAAGACATCGATTTCGCCGCCGCCGCCCGTTATGAGAAGAAACTTCGACATGACGTCATGGCGCATGTGCATGCCTATGGCGATCAGTGTCCCTCCGCCAAAGGCATCATCCACCTCGGCGCGACCAGCTGTTACGTGACTGATAACTCTGAACTCATTGAGATCAAAGAGTCGCTTCTGCTGGTGCGACGTCGATTGATTCAGCTGATCGATCAACTGGGACAATTTGCTTACCAGTACAAAGACCTCCCCTGCCTGGGGTTCACTCACCTTCAGCCGGCTCAGCCGACGACTGTCGGCAAGCGGGCCTGCCTATGGCTGCAGGATCTTGTCCTCGATCTGGAAGAAGTCGAACACCGCCTGAGTACGCTGCGTTTCCGCGGCGTGAAAGGAACGACGGGGACACAGGCGACATTCTTGTCTCTGTTTGACGGCGATCATGAGAAAGTCGAAGCCCTCGATCGACTCGTCACCGAAAAAATGGGCTTCAAAGAGGCTTATCCCATCACCGGCCAGACCTACTCACGCAAGATCGATTCCCAAGTCCTTGATGTGCTCGGTGGCATCGGCCAGACGGCACACAAGGCAGGAACTGATATCCGCATTCTGCAGCACAAGAAGGAGATCGAAGAGCCGTTCGAGAAAGACCAAATCGGCTCCTCCGCGATGGCCTACAAACGCAACCCCATGCGTTCCGAACGAATGTGCGCCCTGTCCCGCTTTGCCATGAATCTCGGCGGTAACGCGGACGACACGATGGCGACCCAGTGGATGGAGCGAACCCTGGATGACTCCGCGAACCGACGTCTCTCGCTGCCTTTGGCGTTTCTGGCGATCGATGCGGTCCTGATTATCTATCGCAACATCTGTACGGGCCTGGTCGTTTATCCCAAGGTCATCGAGAAACACCTCAACGAAGAACTGCCATTCATGGCGACCGAAGAGATTCTGATGGCGGCGGTCCGCGCGGGCGGGGATCGTCAGGACCTGCATGAACTGATCCGTGTCCACAGTCAGGCAGCCGCTCAGCAGGTCAAAGAACATGGCAAAGCCAATGACCTGATCGAGCGGTTGAAGAAGGAAAAAGCCTTCGCGAAAGTGGATCTGGAATCGACACTCGATGCCCGCAAATACATCGGCCGGGCTCCTGAGCAAGTTGTTCGCTTCATCGAGTCGACGGTTAAACCGATCCGCCAGAAATACAAAGATCAACTCGGCGTGGATGCCGAAGAACTCAAGGTCTGACGCAAGAGGGTATTACGAAGCTGGCGGAGCGGGCAATAAATCCGCCAGCTGAAAGCTCAGTTTCAAAGTCTCAGTAAACGCGATCTCCGCGACTTCATTTTTCAAGATGATCCGACGAGTCCGGTAGTTGGCGGGTGAGTTCTCCGTTGCTGGCATCGGCTCGCTGTAGGTTTCAATCTGTGAGTCGACAAGATTGATGATCCAGTACTTTTCGATCCCTGCAGCTGCATAAAGCCTGAGTTTCTCACCGCGATCGTAATGCAGCGAGGTCTCAGCGACCTCGATCATGATGACGACTTCATCAATCGACGGATTTCGATGATGAAAGTTTGAAGCTCTGCCGCGAACAACGACAAGGTCTGGCTCGGGACGATCTTCATCAAGTTCAAACGTCGCCTGGCAAATGATCGTCCATTGGTCCGTTGGAAGGCATTGATGGAAGAGGGTGTCAAGTTGGGCAATCATCAGCCAGTGAAGTCGGCCACTTGGCAGCATCGTGCGTACCTCGCCATTGATGAGTTCTGTTTTTTCGTTTGGCTTTAATACCCCAATTTCGGCCATGCGAAGATATTCTTCGGAGCTGAATCGTCTTCGATGGGAATCCACTAAAAGTGGAGCGTTCAAAGTCTGGATTGACCCCGGTTCGCTTTCCAGTTCCGTTTCAATGATCGAAGTTGCCATAATCTGGTTTCGCATTTAACAAAGAAAAAGCCGAGGCAGCATCACGCTGCACCCGGCTATTTTACGTTCTCAACCCGTCTTCGTCCAAGTCGAAAGTTTTATTCGCAATTCGACAACGCCATCAGAACGTATGCCGTCACGAGGTTGGGATCCCCCTCGTACCAGCGGTCGGCCTGATTGACCCAGCTTCCATTGCCAGCTTGCTTGGCGGACAAAGTCTCGACGAGATCTGCTTTCCAGTCATGGCTGACGCCGTCTTCAGTCGTGAATGTGGGCTCGCCAAGCGTCTTCAATGTCTTGGACATCGTGTGGTAGTAGTAAAACATCCCCTGCTGACCCATGCCTGGATTCTCTGTCAGCGAGTAGTTCTTTTTCAGCCAGGTGGAAGCAGCCTTCACTCGCGGGTCGTCTTTTGTCAGACCGGCGTAAATCATGCTTTTGAGACCTGCGTATGTCATGCTCGCATAAGATCGCAGACCGCCCGTTGCTTCGTCTTTGCCAGCTTGAGAACTACCGCCAGCAGCGGGTGTGTAATAGAAACCGCCGTCGTTGATTTTGTCCGCGAATTCAGTCGTGTTGTGTTCCGAAGAAAGGTTCTGACAACGTGAGACGAAGACGAGAGCTTTCTTCATCGCAGGGTCATCCTGGCTGATCCCTGCGGAGTGCAACGCGTCCAGAAAGAAAGCCGTGTTGGAGAGATCCGGGCGCTTGTGACTGCCGTAACCTTGTCCGCCGAAAGCAGTATCAGTTTCTTTGGCCCCCTCGTCCGAGTCCCACTGAATCTCCTTCAAATATTTGACAGCTCCCTTGATCGTTTCGTCGAAGCGCTTGTCTTTATTGCCAGCCGACAAGGCACTGACAGCAATCGAAGTTTCATAGTTTTTGTGATTAGAAGTCGGACTGTAAATTCCGCCATCAGGCTGTTTATAAGAGAGCAGGAAATCGAGTCCCTTTTTGACGACCGGATCATCCACATCAACGCCCGCTTCGAGCAGAGCATTCAAGACCAGCCCAGTGATGCCCAGAATCTTGGCATTAGTCCAGCTGCCGTCTTCGTTTTGCGAGGCTTTCAGGAACGCAATTCCCTTTTCCTTGAGTGGAGCAATTTTAACCTTCTGATCGGCAGCATGAATCAGAGTCGACGAACAAACGATCGCCATCAAGAGTGGCAGGACGAAAGCAAAACGAGAGAATCGTAACATCGCGGGACCTTTGTTCTTGCGTTGACATACGGGCATCATTCAAGATCGTCAGAACATCTAGCGACGATTGACGTCGATCAACTTCGAGATTTTATCCGGCAAGTATTGTACCCGAATTTCGGAACTCACAACGATCTCCGGACATTCTAAGCGAGGATCACGACGATGCTCAAACTTTCCCAAGCGAAACCCGGTGATGAGTTCGAATGCTTCGCGCTTCTGATGGGGCGTGATCTAGGTAAGACTCAAAAGGATAAGCCGTTTTACCGCGTGACGTTCCGCGACTCGCATCGAGCCGTCCAGTCAATGATTTGGCACGATGGCGGGCACTTCCGAGACTGCGATCAAAACTGGGAAACAGGCCGATTTTACCGTCTCCAAGGTGCCCTGGAAGAGTCCCATCGCTATGGGCTCCAACTCCTGATCAAATCGATCCGGGAAGTGACCGAAGATGATCGTGAAGATGGCTTTCGCGAAGACGATTTCGTCGTGACATCTCGTCTCGATCCAAAAAAACTCTACCGTGAACTCTGCGAACTCGCGTCGACAAACATCAGCGATGAAAAGGTCAAAGAACTCGTTCTCAATATCCTGACTGCCTACAAAGAAGAAATCTCCACTTTCCCTGCAGCTCGCCGAAATCACCATGCCTATCTCGGCGGCTACGTCGAACATGTCGTCAGGCGA
>SXPC01000220.1 GCA_005778225.1 Planctomyces sp.
CGGTCAGCACGGCGTCGCTACCGCCGTCGCCTGTGCCAGCTTTGGACTCGACTGCGTCGTCTACATGGGAGCAGAAGACGTCCGTCGACAAAAACAAAACGTCTTCAACATGCGAACCATGGGAGCAGAAGTCCGTCCGGTCCACAGCGGTTCAAAAACACTGCGAGACGCGGTCAACGAAGCCATGCGTGACTGGATGGGCTCGGTCAACGATACGCACTACATCATCGGCTCGGTCATCGGACCTCACCCCTTCCCGATGATCGTGCGGGACTTCCAGTCCGTCATTGGAAAAGAAGCCCGAGCGCAGTCGCTGGAGACATTCGGACGCCTCCCCGATGAAGTCATCGCCTGCGTCGGCGGCGGTTCGAACGCTGCTGGCATGTTCTATCCATTTGTGGGTGACGAATCGGTAAAACTCGTCGGCGTCGAAGCGGGCGGCCGAAATTCTCAGCCAGGCCAGCATGCCAGCCCCCTGACTTTCGGCAAGCCGGGCGTCCTCCACGGCACCTTCAGCTATGTTCTTCAAGACGACGACGGCCAGACCATGGACGTTCACTCGGTCTCCGCAGGTCTCGACTACCCCGGCGTCGGCCCCGAACACTCGTACTGGAAGGACACCGGCCGAGTCGAGTACACAGCTGCGACCGACGACGATGCCATTGAAGCCTTCGGCAAGTTCGCCCGCCTGGAAGGAATCCTCCCCGCCCTCGAATCATCTCACGCCCTGGCCCACGTCATGAAGGTCGCCGGCTCGAAGCCGAAGGACCATATCATCGTCGTCTGTTTGTCAGGACGGGGTGATAAGGATGTCGCAGAAGTCGCGAGACTGATGGGCAAGGAGATGTAAGCAGCAGTTCCACGACGAAGACACAAAGAACATCAGGATTCACAAAGAATTCTGGATGACGCTTTTATCCTTCGTGAAGCTTCGTGCCCTTGGTGTCTTTGTGGTTAATGATTTTTTCAAAGCGTTTTAGAAGCCGAACATGCCCTCCAAGATTTCCACCTCGCTCGCTGCCCGTCGTACCCAAGGCCATATGGCGTTCATGCCGTTCATCACCGCTGGTGATCCGGATCTGGCAACGACCAAAGTTGTCATTGAACTGCTGGCTGAATCCGGCGCGGACATGATCGAACTCGGCTTCCCGTACAGCGATCCGATTGCAGACGGCCCGGTGATCCAGGCCTCTTACCAGCGTGCGCTGGATCGCAAGGTGAAAGTCGGCGAGATCCTTTCGATGGTCAAGTCACTGGATCATACGAAGATGCCGCCGATTGTCGGGATGGTTTCCTACGCGATCATCTTCCGCTATGGCGCGGAACGATTCCTGTCGGAGTGCAAAGAGTCTGGCCTGGCTGGCCTGATCGTTCCCGACCTTCCCTCGGAAGAAGCAGAAGACTTCGCCGGTTTGACCGCGAAACATGGTCTCGATCTGGTCCAGCTACTCGCGCCGACCACCAGTTGGGAGCGCACTCAGCAGATCGTCAAACACTCCGCCGGCTTCGTCTATTGCATCGCCATTGCAGGCACGACCGGCGAACGTCGCGACGTCGCGGGCGAACTGATCGAACAGCTGAAGAAAGTCAAAACCATCACCGACACCCCGCTGTGCGTCGGCTTCGGCATCAGCCAGCCTGAGCACATCGACCCTTTACGAAAGATCGCCGACGGGGTAATCGTCGGGTCCGCGATTGTGCGCCAGTTCGAGAAGTTCGGCGAGACAGATGCGGAGAAGACGAAGGCGCTCGCGGGCCTCAAAGAGTATGCCGTCGCGATGGCAACGGCAGCTCATCGCAGCTAAGAAGAGTTATGGAAGTCGCAGCGGTTCTCGGTCGATGAAGTCCTGGCCGGGACCGCGGATGTAGAGAATAGCAACGAGACTTTCTTCCACAGCAAAAACAATACGGTATCGCTTGCCTTTGCGTGTCTTGAAAAAGGCCTCTCGGTACTGGACCAAGATACGTTCGCGTTCTGGTATCAGTCCAAACTGGAAGGGATTTGATTCAATGCTCCCCAAGACTTCATCAACCGCCGTTGCCCATGCTTTTCCACCAGCAGGACTTTGATTGCAGATGTAAGTCAGCAATTCGCCGTAGTCTTTTAATGCATCGTCAGCGATCTTAACGTGGTACTTCATTCGTTGATCGAAATACCAAATTCTGCATTGATCTTCTGAATCGCTTCTCGAGCGTCTTGTGCTTCCCCTCGCTGTACTGCACGCCAGCGTTCGTTGAGCATGTCGACAAACTGTTCGTCGTTGAGTGTTGCACGCCATCCTTCCATCAGATCTTCGACCGTCGATTCCTCATCAGGATGACGCTCAATCTGCGTAGACGCGTATTGATAAAAGCTATCGAGTTGTTCGCGGACTGTCATCGTTTACCTCCACCTTGAAATTCTACCGGCACTCTTCACTCTCCGCCAAGTCCTTCTCGCCAACAAAAAAAAGGCACGGACATCTCTGCCCGTGCCTTGTCTGTTGTTAATCCTGTCGCATTACGTCGCCAGCAGCCCGTCAATCATCATGATCGCCGCAGGACCGACGAGCACCACGAAGATCCCCGGGAAGATGAAAAGAACCAGCGGGAAAATCATCTTCACAGCTGTCTGAGCAGCTTTTTCTTCCGCCATCTGCATCCGCTTGACTCGCATCGAATCGGACTGAACCCGGAGAGCCTGCGCGACCGAGGAGCCGAATTTGTCGGCCTGGATCAGAATGGCAGCCAAAGCTCGCATGTCATCGACCCCTGTGCGAACCCCCAGGTCATGGAGGACTTCGCGTCGCTGACGTCCCATCTGTGTCTGGAAAAGCGACATGTTGAGTTCAGCACAAAGTTCCGGGTGGGTGTCGATCAGCTCTTCAGAAACCCGTCGCATTCCCTGGTCAAGACCAAGGCCCGCTTCGACACAGACGACCAGCAGGTCGAGAGCATCTGGCATCGACAGGAAAATCTTCTCCTGGCGTGTTCGCTTGATGAACCATAATCCGATTTCCGGAATATAGAATCCCAGCCCGCCCCCGATGACGATCGCGAACAGGCCACTCTGCGTCATCCCATAGTTGGGAATGCCGTATCCTGCTCCCAGCAGCAACCCACCCAGAAGTGCAACGAACTTGATCGCCAGATAAATGGTAATCGCATTCGGCGAATGAAAACCCGCGTTTGAAAGGCGGATTCTCAACTCGCTTTGCTCGATCTCTGTCTTCGGCTGGAGAGCTTTCGACAAAGTCGGAGCAGCCTTCTGAAAGACCGTCTGCTCTTCCTTCTTGCCCCCTTTGCGCGACAGAGGATTCTTGAGTTCCTCCAGACGCTGGGAGGTTCGCTTACTCTTGTCATTCATGAGACTCGCAACCACGATCACGATAGACGTGATGGATGCGAAGATCAGATACGGTAGGAGTTGTTCGAGGTTCATATGCAAAGCTTCGGTAGTAGGGCTTGAGGCTTGGGAAAACAAGAAGACTCGAAAGCGTAATTAGATCTTGATCTGGATGATCTTGTTGATCGTGACGGCACCTAAAACTTGAAGCACAGCCGCGACCGCAATCATCTTGCGTCCCAACGGTTCGGTGAAGAGAAGCATGACGTACTCCTGGTTGAGGTAGTAGACAGCAAAGAACAGTGCAATCGGCAACGCCATCAAGACGATCCCCGAAATACGACCTTCCCCGGTCAGGGCTTGAACCTGGCCCATGATGCGGAAGCGTTCGCGGATGATGTGTCCGATCTTGTCGAGAATTTCTGCAAGGTCTCCCCCCGACTGACGCTGAATCGCGACCGCGGTCACGAAGAACTTGAAGTCGAGGTTCGGAACACGTTTGAAGATACTTTTCAATGCTGTATCGAGAGGCACGCCGAGGTTCTGCTCTTCGTAAGCCTTTCGGAATTCGGTGGAAATTGGCTCTGGCATTTCTTCAACAACCACGTGAAGTCCGGATGCGAGCGAGTGTCCGGAACGAAGAGCTCGGGCCACGAGTTCGAGTGCATCGGGAAGTTGTTTACCAAATTTCTTGAAGCGAGACTTACGACGAAACAACAGCCAGAAGAGTGGCAGTACCCCGGTCAGCAAGGCAGCGACTGGATAGAGCGGAACCGGTGCATGAGCAACGGCGGCAATACCAACACCAACGGTCGCAGCGACAATGGAGATCGCGACGAATGTTTCAAAGCTGATCGGAGAATCCGACTGCTCCATCAGGAGCGCCATATTGCCAAATCGCTTGGAAAACCCGGCAAACATACTCGTGATGCCAGACATCCCCTCTTCGACGAGTTCACGCTTGGTGACCCCGCCGTTTTGCTCGCCCGCGACAGTCTTCCCGCCGGTAATCGACTGAAGTCGATCTTCGACTTTGGTAGTCCCGAAATCCTGCAGCATGAACGCGACAGCACCAACTGTCGCAGCAACAGCCAGGAAGGCAACGATCGAAATGAGAAGCGGATCCATGTCAGTCTTCCAGAGTTGGTCAGGGGCAGCCTGACGTCGTCTTGTGTTTCTAAATCAAAGCAGATTCGCTCCCTTTCGGTCGCGGCTCTGACGGAAGTTATTTTGATTAGTATCCGAGGACGCGGGCGGCGAAGAGGTTGTTGGGCAGCTTCACGCCAGCACCTTCCAGTCGTCCCATACACGCTGGACGGACACCGGTCGATTCGAAGTGGCCGTAGGCTCGGCCGTCTTCGTCGATGCCATCCTGCACGAACAGGAAGATGTCCTGCATGATGACCGTGTCCTGCTCCATGTTGAGGACTTCGGTAATGTGAGTGATCTTACGAGGTCCACCCTGCAGTCGGTTCGCCTGAATGATGATGTCGACTGCCGCACAGAACTGCTGGCGGACTGCTTTCAACGGAAGTTCAATTCCGCCCATCGAAATCATCGTCTCAATACGAGAGACCGCATCGCTAGGTGAGTTGGCGTGAACGGTCGTCATCGAACCTTCGTGACCGGTGTTCATCGCATGGAGCATATCGAGCGTTTCTGCTCCCCGACATTCCCCGATGATGACGCGGTCAGGACGCATCCGCAAACTGTTTTTGACGAGGTCCGTCGCAGAGATCCGGCCTTTCCCTTCGATGTTGGCAGGACGTGTTTCCAGACGCAGGACGTGATCCTGTTGCAGCTGAAGTTCAGCCGCGTCTTCGATCGTCACGACACGGTGATCATGTTGAATGAAG
>SXPC01000221.1 GCA_005778225.1 Planctomyces sp.
ATCAAGTCATCGCAAGGCTTTTTTTGTTGATCACCCAATGCAGAATGCGCTTCCTGTCGGGCGCGGCTCGGTCAGATTAAGTGCTTGATATCGCGAATGCCAATCTCTTCTTTCGAGAACAAAGGCTCGGCGTAGGTCGTGCCGATGGTCCAGCCCCAGTAGCGGGCGCGATCTTTCACATCGTCGATGACCGTCGGGTATTCGGTCGGGCGTCCCTGGATGACCTGACTTTCGTAGGCACGGACCGAGGCGAGCTTCTGATCGATGACGTTTGAGATATCGAAGACGAACGACGGCTTGGGTTGATTGCGCATATGGATGCTGAGGTAATACAGGATCTTCGGCGGGTGATAGCGCTCGCCGGGAATGTCTGACTTCGAAAGCTTCGACCAGAAGCGTCCCGCATCCACAAGAACCGACGCAGCGACGTGATCCGGGTGGGCGTCTTCCCAGTAATGCGAGAGAATCAGCTTCGGTCGCGTGCGCCGGAAGACTGAGGCAACCGCCAGACGGGCTTCGTCGGTATCGCGAAGATTGCGATTCTTCAAGCCGAGGTTTTCTCGCCAGCTGAGATTCAGAATGCTCGTCGCGACGGCAGTTTCACGAGCGCGAATTTCCAGACTGCCATAGGGAGTCGGCTCGCCATCAGTCAGGTCGAGAACGCCGACTTTCAGGCCTTGCAGACGAGAGGCAGCAATCAGGCCGCCCACGCTGAGTTCAGCATCGTCAGGGTGTGCCGAAACGACGAGAATATCGAGGTCGATGGCTTCAGACATGACTGCATTTCGTTGTGTAGTGGTGATGATTTTTGACACACAGACAGTCCCGTCTGTGCAGAAAATAAAGTCGAGCAAAAGCTGTAGGAATTACAGACGACTTGCTCCGCGGGACGAATCTTCTCGACGGAAATCGAAGAGCGGGATAATCTCCCCTGTCCCGTCAGCGACCACCTCTGATTATCGCGCTGACAGACCCCCACGGGAAGTCGCCATGAGCATTCAATCTCTCTTTTCACGTCGGCGCATTTTAATTGTCACGATATCGACCTTATTGACCACTGGTTGCGGACAAATTCGCAATGTGTGGCATAGCTCGATGACAGGCTTCGATCCCTCGACCGGCGACTACGCCGACGACTCGGATGATGAAGCCGAGAAATGGATCACAGACGCCGGGACCGAAGGACGATCCGACCAGCCTCGCGAGTATGAGAATGATCCGCTGAAGAAATACTTAACGTCGGAGAAGGCGCTGAGTATTGAGCGAAACCTCGGCTACTATTAATGCTTTGATTCGCCAGACAGTTCGCAAAGTACCCTGCTCACAACGAAATGTGAGTGGGGTGCTTTTGTTTGTAGATGTGCGAAGTACGAGAAGCGGCGAGGTAAATGAATAAGCGGATCCGGTGCGCAGTTGGGGTGTTTCTAGCGGCTTCGCCGTCCGGGTTGGGACAACCCGGACTACCCTGTGCATAAAGGAAGAAATTAGGCAGCGCGACGTTGTGGAACAGCAGCCGGTGTCTCGCGGGTGACGCGGTTTTCGTAGACGATCTCAAGAAACTGCGGGAACAAAAGCCAGTCCCCCGGGTTGCGATTCCAGACTTGAGCGATCTGCGTGAAGAACTCCATCTCATACTTAGCGACTGCAAGGTCCTGGACCGCTTCGATCGGATTGACGTCGCTGACTTCCCACTGGCGCTTGCAGAGGTCGTAGGCCTTCTCATGCCCTTCTCGCCCCTTGGCAGGAATGTCGTAAATGATCGGCAGATCACCAGCAGCGGCGAATTTCAACGGAAAGACTCGACAGGCAGCAGGGCGTGAGCCGTAGATTCCGCAGGAGCTTTTCGCAGCCGGACCGGAAGGCTGAGAGCCTTCTTTGAGAAAAAGACAGCGTGTCGTGCCGGAAAACTGCTGGCTGTTGACGTGCTTTAAGCAGACAACGTACGGCGTGTCCGGATCGTCTTGAAAACGGAAATGGGGCGCGTAATTCCTCGCGATAATGCCATCACGATCTTCCCAGCGACAGGCAAAGTCCCAGAAGTCCAGCTTCAGGTCGCCCATAATCGTCAGGATGTCCGCACCAGTGGTGGGGACAGCAAACGATCGGCAACATCCAGCGTGGCAGTCCTGGCAGAGACTCATAACTCGGTCCGTCGTGGCAGGGCGAAAACGCGATTCGGGAGGCGAACGCGCAACGCGAAGGGGAGGGCTACTACGGAATGAATCGGCAGATGTGCAAAGTGTGCATCAGAAGAATCGTTACAATCGCTAAACTTTCTGCAGATTGACAGCCTCTTTTCACCCACCGACAGTGTTCGCGCATTGGCCGCTGATTTCAAGATCTGCCAGATTCTGCAGGGAAGTGTGAGCGATCGCGGTGAGCGCTTCAGCAGTAAAAAAGGCCTGATGCCCGGTGATCAAGACGTTCGGAAACGTCATCAATCGAGCCAGAACATCATCATCGATCACCTCGTCAGACAGGTCTTGAAAGAAGAAATGTCCTTCCTCTTCGTAGACATCAATACCGAGATAACCAATCTGGCCTGACTTAAGACCATCGATCGCGGCACGGGTGTCGATGACCGCGCCCCGCGAGGTATTGATGATCATGACTCCGTGCTTCATTTTTCCGATCGTCTCAGGATTGATGAGGTACTTCGTTTGAGGCGTGAGAGGGCAATGCAGCGAGATGATATCAGACTGGGCGAACAACTCATCGAGTGTCACGAATTTGACGCCAAGCGAATCACAGGCGGGATTCGGCTTCGGGTCATAAGCCAGTAAGGTGCAGCCAAAGCCAGTCATGATCTTGGCGAACGTGGCCCCGATTTCCCCCGTCCCGATAATGCCGATCGTGCGTCCATGCAGATCGAACCCGACCAGTCCGTTGAGCGAAAAGTTATGTTCGCGGATGCGTGCATGCGCACGATGGATCTTACGATTGAGTGTCAGGATCAGGCCGAGAGTATGCTCTGCAACCGAATAAGGAGAATAGGCAGGAACCCGCACGACCTTGATGCCGAGTTCCCGGGCGGCATCGAGATCGACATTATTGAATCCGGCGCACCGCAAGGAGACGTACTTGGTCCCACCCTTGGAAAGTGTCTGGAGCACTTCTTTATCGAGGGTGTCATTTACAAACGCGCAAACAGCCGGATACCCCTCTGCCAGCAACGCCGTCGTCGCATCGAGTCGAGGTTCGAGGTAAGTCAGGTCATGACGAAAATCTTGACTGGCCTCGCCAAAATACTGACGGTCATAAGGTTTTGAGCTGTAAAATGCGATCTTCATCGAAATGCTGCTTCCGAGTTCGAGTGTTGTCCCGCGTGCGAACCGCGTGTTATCATACAAAACTGGGATCTTGCGCGGTGGGATTATTGAGATGGCGTTAGAAATTCATCCGAGGTGAGAAGGTGAGTATTGCAGTAGACCTCGAACAGGAATTCGAACTGTTTCATCAGTTTGTCAAAGAGAAACTGAAAGCCGAGCCTCATGTGAAGGTCTCGCTGGAAGAGTCTCTCGTACGCTTTCGAGAGTATCAGGCGAAGCTGGATCGACTTCGTGAGGAGATTCGACCAGCGTATGAGGCTTCATTACGCGGCGAGGGAACCCCATTGGATTTTGGGAAACTGCGTAGCGAGTTGATCGAAGAACTGAGACAGAAGGGCCATACATAATGGCCATTGTCAGTCATTTGACTCATGCTCTGGTTGACATCCCAAAACATCGTGAATTATCTGGCAGACGAAAGGCAGTCGATTGATGCCGCCCTTTCGTTTTTTGACGAGTTAGACCAAAAGTCGCAGCAATATTCTCGTCAACCAGCCATGGGTTCGCCAAGAAACGAGTTACTGATTGGTCTTAGGTCAAAAAAAGCTACGTTGTTTACTACCGCGAGATAACCAACGGAATTGAGATTCTGCGAGTCCTTCATGGTTCCATCGATGTTGAAAGAGTATTTTCGTAATGTCTGATCTGTTCGCATCCTTGCCTCACCAGAGTCGTGCCATCGAGATGTTCCGTCGTGCAGCGGCACGAGGGCGGTTGGCACATGCCTATTTGCTGATTGGCCCGGCTGGCTGCGGGAAGGAAGAGTTCGCCAAGTTGTTCGCGCAGGCGATGCTTTGTCGACGGACTGGCGAGACAGAACTGGCTGCCTGTGGCGAGTGCCCAGGGTGCAAGCAGGTCCTCGCGGGCATGCATCCTGATCTACTGACGGTCGGACTGCCGGAGGGGAAGTCCGAACTGCCAATTGATTTGTTCGTCGGGTCTGCAGAGCTACGTGGTAAAGAGGGACTGTGTTATGAGTTTTCCCTCAAGCCGATGATGGCGGGGCGACGCATTGCCATCATCTCCGATGCGGATGCGATGAACGAAGCAAGCGCGAATGCGCTCCTCAAAACACTCGAAGAACCGCCCGAGCAGTCGATTCTGATCCTGATGGCCGAGGAAATGGAGCGTCTCCTGACAACGATTAAAAGTCGCTGTCAGATCGTCTACTTCGCAAGTCGACCCGATCAAGGCAAACAGGAATCCCCCGAAGAACAGGAACTTCGCCGACAAGCCAGAGGATTATTCAACAAGCCCCCCTTGGAGCGTGTTCCGCTGGCCAATGAAGTGATGAAACTGATCGAGACAGCTGGGAAAGAAACCTCCGCTCAGCGCGAAGCCGCTCAGATCATCTTCGAAGCAGCCATTGAAGCCATCCGTAGCCAGCTGATCGCAGAATGCGGCATTGAAGAGGGAAATCTCAGACGCTGGCCAGCCGGCAATGGCGAAGAGCCCGAGCGACTGGAACGGCTGGCAGAAATGATCGAAGTGACGCTGCAGGCGAGCTACCAGATCTCACGTTATGCATCGATCCCGCTGATCGTTGAAGGCTGGCTGGATCAGGTGGTGATGGTCTGGCGAGAGGGGTTGAGCGGACAGCGGGTTTAATCGCCGTAGTCGATTTTACGACTGCTCCAATATCCTGGCTTTCGAGATGTATGACACACCGCGAGGATTCCGACGTCGTCTTTATGAATCTCAAAAATGACGAGATAAGGGAAGTTTTTTATCTGCCGATATCGTCCACCATATTCATGAAACGAGCATGACTCCGGTCCGTTGCGAATGGCGTGAACTGCCCGGTCTAATTCGAGTTCGAAAGCTGACGCGGAGTCGGGATTTCTCCTCAAATACCATTCAAACGCGTCTTTAATTTCATAGACGCTCTCTTGATGGATGATGATGCTCTTCATCATTTGCGTCCGAAAATCTGCTCGCGTGCTTGGTCCCAAGGGATGAATTTCGACGAACCTGATTTAAAATCGTCTAAGCGTGACTGGACAATTTGATGCCATTCTTCGTCGGTACGACTATCGATCGGGTGTTCAATGGATTTTAAAAGGTGCTCGGCCAGCGCATAACGATCCTCTTCACTCAGCTTTAGTGCCTCGTTTAACAGTTCTGCAGAACTCATTGCCAGCTCCAATCATCAAAAAATACCGTGGTGATACAAGTTTAGGGGCCTGCTGCCAGCGAGTAAACGAGAAACTCTGGTATCCCACTGCTCCACTGGTCATCCCGCGGTTCGTCCGATAGGATACGCTGTTCTGAATTGTTTCGACTTAACGACGGATCTCAGCATGAATTATATCGTCCGCTATGGTACGACTCGGCTGCTCGGCGACTTCGAGTGGCGTGGGCCACATGAGCTTTTCCGAGGGCAGGAAGTCATTGCGCGCAGCGATCGCGGGACCGAATGGGGCGAAGTCCTCTGCGTCGCGACCGACAAGAGTCGCGAGTATCTGGAACTCAAAGAGCAAACCGGAAAGCTGCTGCGATTAGCGACGCACGAAGACCGAATGAATCGTGATGAAGTCACACGCCGCGAGCAGGAAGAATTTCGAGACGGCAAGAAGATCATCGAAGATCACAAACTCCAGATGCAGCTGGTCGATATCGAGAGGATTTTTGGTGGCGAGCGTCTCATTTTGTTCTTCCTGTCGGAGAAGCGAATCGACTTTCGCGAACTGGTGAAAGCACTCGCCAAACGATTCCAGACTCGCATCGAAATGCGTCAGATTGGCGTTCGTGATGAAGCCAAACTCCTCGCCGATTATGGAGACTGCGGCAAGCCCGTCTGTTGTAATACGCACCTGAAGGAGATGCCTCCCGTCTCGATGAAGATGGCCAAGCTGCAAAAAGCCAACCTCGACCCCAACAAGATCTCCGGTCGATGTGGGCGATTGAAATGTTGCCTGCGATATGAGTATGACACCTACGAAGAACATCAGCGCGAACTGCCCAATGTCGGAGCAACGGTCTTAACGAAGGCAGGGCAGGGGAAAGTCCTCGCTCAGGAGATCCTGTCCAAGAAAGTCCTGATTGACTACGGCGAACGACGTGTCATGGCGGACGCAAAGGACATTCTGACCGTGGTGACCAAATCGCAGGCAGGGGCTCCGTCACGAGACGCTGCGGAAGACAGTTCCGATCCGGGATTCTCGCGAAATTGAGCTTTGTTGTTTTGGTTGCCTGACAAACAACCTGATCCAGAACGCGCGCTCTGGTTGATGAGGGAATCCGAGATTTTCGGTTCTAGGGACGTTTCTGTCTTTATCTGTTTTGACCATTGTCTTAGAATTCGATGTCGGACGAAACTGATCGCAAAGTCTTTTGACTTTCATCTCCTGCTCTCGCATGATGGAAGCAGTGTCCCTTTTATCTCAAGGTTTAGTATGACGACGCGAACCACGAGCACTGGTCATCGTTTTCATCCACACGCTTATCAGTTCGTGTTTGAGGCTCTTCAACACGCACAGAAAAAGCTGAACCGTGGATTGAGTGAAGATCCGGATGATGAAGGTGCCCATATTTCCGGGCAGGAACTTCTCCACGGAATCCGGGAGCTCGGACAGGATCAGTTTGGCATGCTCGCCAAGACTGTTTTCCAACAATGGGGTGTTCAGAAGACCGAAGATTTCGGCCACATCGTTTTCGACCTGATCGAACGTGGTGATATGCGGAAGACCGACCGAGACCAACTCGTCGATTTCTGTGACGTCTACGACTTTGAAGCTGCTCTGGAACGTGATTACGCCATCGATACTTCAAAAGCTTTCCGATCAAAAAAGCGTGGAAACGCGATATAGATCGGACGACCTCAGTCGAGTAAGCCAGCCCAGGAAGTAGTCTGCAGTCATGACGTCGTCCGGTACTTTCATCGATTCACCGGACGGCAAAGCGGCGATCGATCCGCCAGCCGCTGCGAAGCGCCAAATCTGGCCGATCTTTGCTGTTGTGACGGCCATGTTTCTCGCTTGGGCAAGTTTCATGGGCTGGATGGCCGCCAGTTACGCCAACCGACCCCGCATCAACGAGGCTCAGCTGCATCAGGCCCAGTTGGTCATTCTCGGGACGATGGAAGCCAACGGAGTCACTGATCGCGAGGGGGCTGTCCGGTACGAGGGATATCAGGTCGCTGTCAAAGACGTTCTCAAAAACTCCGCAGGAGTCGAACCGCCGTCATCAGTCAAAATCATCGGTGACGAAGGACGCCAGTGTGTGCACCAGAAGAACTACTTCTTTGCACTGACAGCCGCACCGCATGGAGAGTATCAAGTCGTCTCCGCTCCGTTTGGTGGCAAGAAGAAAGACGTTCCCTTGTCTTTGGATAACTGGGGTTACGTGGTGACTCCCGACGTGGACGGCTTTGGGACGAAGATCATTTACCCGGACGAGCCAGCGGTTCGAGCTCAGATTGAGGCTTTTTTGAAGGCAGATACGCCGTCCGCTGCTCCGTAAGCCGTGGCAGGATCGGGGCGACGGAAAAAAATGTCAGTTTTTGGAAGAGGCCAGTTGACGGGAATTGGCGAAATTCTCTATTCTCGCGCCGCACAGGTCGAGAACCATTCCTCAATGGTCGGTCGCACGAGACATTTTCAGCGCTAAAAATGCGGTTGCTTGTCATTAGTTGGCGATTTCCCGATTCCAAGGGACCCCAGACGTCAGACGCCTTCCTGGTCCGTCGTTCGGAAAGCCCCTGTTCCTGTGCCGTTATCGGCAGCGAATTGTGCATCGGCTGCCTTCACTGTCGGGAAAGTCTGTGTCCTTCCTCATCCAACCCGTTTCCGCACAACCTGTTCCAGAAAGCAAGCTGAGTAAACTATGAGCGATCTCGTACCAGTCCACGGTGGTTTGAGCCAGCCCGTCAACAAGACTGTTCCTGCTGACAAAATCGACGCCTTCAAAAAAGAGATGGAAGGCCTGACCAAGGTTCCCGTCTCTGCCGCTGATCTCTCAACGATCTACCGCATCGCCGACGGCACCCTCAGCCCGCTGACCGGACCAATGGGCAAAGCCGCCTACGACCTCGTCCTCGACGAGATGGTCGTCATGTCCAACGGCAAGAAATACGCTTGGTCCATTCCACTCTCGTTCCCTGTCACCAGCGAACTCGGTTCACAACTCAAGAGCGGACAAAAAGTCGCCCTGACAAATCCTGAAGGCCAGGCCGTCGCGACTCTGGTCATCTCCGACGTCTTCGAATGGGACAAGCCTCGCTACATCAAAGCCGTCTACGGCACCGAGCGGACTGACCACGCGGGTGCCGACATGGTCCTCAAAGGGGACGCTGACAAGACCCACCTCATCGGCGGTGAACTGGAAGCTCTCCCACAACCGAAGAACCCAGCCTTCGGCAAGTACGTTCTGTCTCCCGTCGAAACACGTGCTCTCGTCGCCCAAAAAGGTTGGGACGCCTGCGTCGCCTTCCAGACTCGTAACCCGCTCCACCGTGCTCACGAATACGCCCTCGTCTACGGCCTGGAAGACCTGATCCGCCAGGGCAAGAACGCAGGTGCAATTCTGAACCCGCTAATCGGCGAAACCAAGGGTGACGACGTCAACGCCGTCGTCCGCATGGAAACCTACGAGAAACTGATCACCGACCGCGCCCTCGGGGACGGCGATAGCGATCAAGCTCTCTGGGGACCACGCGGCGAGCAAGTTCCTGACCGCGTTGTCCTGCTCGGCCTGGACCTCAAGATGTTCTACGCCGGTCC
>SXPC01000222.1 GCA_005778225.1 Planctomyces sp.
AGAAGACATTAATGACACGAATTGACTGTGAACACTTGGTCTCATTTCTCGATGCAACGGATATCAATTTTCGCACACAACGCATCTTGATGTTTTCACTTGTTCTCGTATGGCTTTCCGCTAACCTGAGACGAACAAAATTCCAGTCTCCGGAAGGCATTTGCTGATGGGCGCTCTGTTGATCCTTTGCTGCGCGATGATCCTTGTCGTCATCGGCGTCATGGTCTTCCGCATGCATGCGTTTCTGGTTCTGATCTCTGTGTCGATTGTGGTGACGCAGCTGACAAGCTGGGATAGGGTCTTTCGTAGCCAAGTTGATCCGGTCTCTGCCCGTGTCATATCGTCAACCAGCGATGAGATTGCCATCCAGCGCCCTCCGAAGTGGAAGATGACGGAAACGACATTCGCAGTGCTTCCGCCTGATGTGACTCTCCACTCAAATTCCAAGCTCGACATTCTCGAACTCACTGCTGATGCTTCCTCGGCTGGCCGTTATACCGTCTCGACCGATCCGGCACCTGCGACTGGAAGTCTGTTGATTCCGATTCGCAAGTACGAAAACGCGATCGAGCTAGCCAACGATTCCCCCGCTCACCGTGTCGCGGAAGGCTTTGGTGAGACGGCGATGAAGATTGGCATTCTCATCGCAATGGCGGCTGTCCTCGGGCGCTGTCTGCTGGTCTCCGGTGCGGCTCAGTCGATTGTCGATAAAATCCGCGGCGTTTGTGGTGAGCAGAATACGCCGATTGCTTTTGTCATCAGTAGTTTCGTTCTTTCGATCCCGCTTTTCTTTGATACGGTCTTCCTGTTGCTATTGCCGCTGGCGAAAGCGATGTATCTGCAGACGGGACGTGATTACGTCAAGTATGTTCTTTCGATCGTCGTCGGTGGGACGCTGGCCCACTCGCTTGTTCCGCCGACGCCGGGGCCGCTGCTTGTCGCTGCTGAGCTCAATATCTCAATGCCGATCATGTTCATGATGGGAATCTTTATTGGATGCTCGGGGATCGTCGCGGGTTATGCCTATCTCAACTGGATCAACCGCATGCTTCCCATCACGATGAGGGAAGAATCTCTGGCAACGGCTCCGGTCATGGATGCTCAGGTCACAACGAAGCCTCCTTCGTTTCTCCTCTCGGTTCTTCCCATCGTCCTGCCGATGTGTCTTCTTGCGCTCGACTTCTTATGGCCATGGTTGCAATCGCAGCAGCCTGCCATCTTTCTTGCATCACTCACGCCAGCCATCCATTTTCTGGGAGATAAAAACATCGCCCTGACCCTCTCGGCGTTGTTCGCGTTCTTTACTCTCTGGTCCATTCCCGGCATGTCGGCGAAGGAGACCTCCAAGCAGATCCAATCCGCCCTCGCAGAAGGAGGCACCGTGCTCCTCATCATCTGCGCTGGCGGGGCCCTTGGTTCTGCTATCCAGCAAACCAACATCTCCTCTGCCTTGATCAACACGTTCCCTGTGATCAACAGCGGCTCGGGACTTCTCGTCGCTGCCTTTCTGGTCACGACATTGATCCGTGTCGCTCAGGGCTCAGCCACCGTTGCCATGATCACAGCCGTCGGCATCTTCGCGCCGCTCTCTGCGTCAATGACGTTGCCGTTTCACCCTGTCTACCTGGCGATGGCGATCGGCTGCGGCTCGAAACCTCTTCCATGGATGAATGATGCCGGGTTCTGGGTGATTGGCAAAATGTCGGGCTTCACCGAAAAAGAGACCTTCCAAACATTCTCCGTTCTGCTCACTATCATGGGCGTAGCTGCGTTTGCGACGACGTTGATTGCGTCGATCGTTTTTCCACTGATCTGAGAGAAAGAAGATTTGCCCCAGAGTTCACAGAGGGCTCAGAGGTAAGTCTGAGATCGACTGGTTATGATGCATTTCTAATCAGGAAGTTTTCCATTTTCAGTGTCCTCTGTGATCTCTCTGGCTAAAACGATATGTCCGATCTCCGAAGTTCCTCGTGGTTCGCCCCCGATTCCCTCCGTGGCTTCGGCCATCGTTCACGTCTTAAAGGCATGGGGCTGGCTGATGTTGACTACAAGGGCAAGCCGGTCATTGGTTTGTTGAACACGTTTAGCGATCTCAACACGTGTCACTCGCATTTCAAAGAGCGTGTTGAGGACCTCAAACGCGGGATCTACCAAGCGGGTGGTTTCCCCGTTGAAGTTCCGGTCATGAGCCTGGGCGAGATGTTCATGAAGCCGAGCACGATGCTTTATCGCAACTTGCTCGCGATGGAGACGGAAGAAGTTCTGCGCTGTCATCCGATCGATGCTGCTGTGCTGATGGGGGGATGTGATAAGACGATCCCTGCGATGATCATGGGGGCGATCTCTGCGGATATTCCGTCGATTGTTCTGCCCGCTGGTCCGATGCTCAAAGCCCGCTGGAAAGATGTGACGCTTGGATCTGGTTCGGATGCCTGGAAATACTGGGACGAACGTCGCGCTGGCAATCTCTGCGAAGATGACTGGTGTGCCATCGAGAACTGTATCGCCCGCTCCGCCGGGACCTGCATGACGATGGGAACGGCATCGACGATGGCTGCCATTGCGGAGTCGATGGGGCTGGCTCTTCCCAACGCCTCCTGTGTCCCTGCTGTCGTTGCGGAACACCATCGACTGGCAGCGGCGACCGGGCGACGGGCCGTTGAAATGGCCCTGGAAAACCTGACTCCCTCCAAGATTCTTCGCAAGGAATCATTCGATAATGCCATCACCACGACGATGGCGATCTCTGGTTCCACGAATGCCATCGTCCATGTTCTCGCGATGGCGCGTCGCGCCGGATATATGCTGACCCTCGACCGCTTTGACGAACTTTCTCGCATCACACCAGTGCTTGCCAATTTGCGTCCAGCTGGGGCATTCCTGATGGAAGACTTCTACGACGCAGGCGGACTTCCCGCGCTCCTCACGCAACTCACCGACCTCCTCGAGACGAGCTGTCTGACGGTCAACGGGAAGACTCTTGGCGAGAACATTGCTCAGTTCCCGATCATCAACAAGGAAGTTATCCGCGTTCGTGAGAACCCTCTTTCGCCGACCGGTGGCACGTTTGTCCTTCATGGCAATCTGGCGCCCGATGGCTGTGTCATCAAGCCGACGGCTGCGGACCCCAGACTGCTCAATCATACGGGGCCTGCGATTGTTTTTGACAACTATCCCGAGCTCAAACGACGCATGCTCGACGAATCGACTCCGTTTACTCCGGACAGCGTCCTCGTCCTGCGCAACGCTGGGCCGATCGGTGCTCCTGGTTTCCCCGAGTGGGGCATGCTTCCGATCCCGGATCGGCTGCTCAAGATGGGGATTCGGGACATGGTCCGCATCTCCGATTCCCGCATGTCTGGAACCAGCTATGGGACCTGTGTCCTTCACATCGCGCCTGAGGCGGCTGTCGGCGGACCGCTGGCGTTGGTGCAGGATGGGGATCTCATCGAACTCAACATCAACGAGCGACGGCTGACGCTGCATGTTTCTGACGAGGAACTGGAACGTCGTCGTCAGAGTTGGGTGCCGCCGAAGTTGTATTATCCCCGCGGTTATGGCCAGCTCTTCACTCAACACGTCACCCAGGCCAACCACGGCTGTGACTTCGACTTCCTGCAAAGCTGCGACACCAAGACGCCGCCGCCGGATATTTTCTGATTACGAACATGGATCTCTGAAGTGATGTTTGTTTGATTTTGGAAACGCTGAAACATTACAAGTAACATCGACCGTCGATTTAAGAGTCGTGTGTAAACGAGGCAAACGGATGAAGTTCGGACATGTCGACAATCTTACAAAGATCGATTTCTCGATTCCGCCCGATCATCCGGGGACGACGAAACTTCTGAAGGCGTCGAAAGCAAAAAATCTTGAGGTCTACGTCGGTTGCGCCAAATGGAACAAGAAAGATCTCAAGAACTTTTATCCGCGAGGCACGAAAGACGAACTGGCTTATTACTCGACGCAGTTCAATTGCATTGAGCTGAATGCCACTTTCTATCGCCTGTTCCCTGCTTCGACATTTGAAAACTGGTACGAAACGACACCGGAGAATTTCAAATTCTTTCCGAAGCTTGAAAAATCCATCTCACACTTCAAACGTTTAAAAGACGTGGGCAAGATCGTTGAAAACAACATTGCGAACATGACTCACTTGCGTGAGAAACTCGGGATGCCGTTCCTCCAGCTGCATGACAACTTCAAGCCGAAGGATTTTGATCGTGTTGTTGAGTTTGTCGAGAACTGGACCTACGACGTACCGCTGGCGGTCGAGTTTCGTCACACCGACTGGTACAACGACGATGACGTCTCCAGCAAGCTTTACGACTTGCTCGAAACGCACGGTATCACGAATATCCTCGTTGATACCGCAGGGCGTCGCGATCTGATGCATATGCGATTGACGACGTCGACAGCGTTTATTCGCTGGGTCGGCTCGAATGATCCGAAATCAGATCGCTCCCGACTTGATAAGTGGATTACACGCATTTCCAAATGGAAAGAGTCTGGATTGAAGAAGTTGTTTTTCTTCGTGCATCAGAATGAAGAACTGGAATCCCCTGCCCTGTCTGCTCATTTTATTAAGAAGCTCAACAAGAAGATTGGCACCAAGCTGCAGATCCCCCAAACACTCGATGCCTAACCATCATGACTCAGAAGGCAATACGGTAATCATTCTGTTCAATCAAAACCCGAGTTTCGAATCAGGCGGTTCAACGCTCGATTCTCTGCTCCACTGTTCCCATTCGCGCTGCTCCTGTTCCCACTCTTCGTATGTGCGATGATAGATACTGAAGGCAAAGTCATCGTCCATGTTGCATCCATCGAGATGCCAGAAGACCGGCCCGGGGAGTTCTGCCATTGCCCGGCAGCAGGGGCAGTCAGGGTCAACAATCGCCTCATGTCCAGAGACCGCTTCTGGAAGACGGTGGCGTTCGCGATCAATGATTGAACGCGGTGTTCGACCGTGAAACTCAAGATCAGGCGTATCGAGCCATTTCTCGCGAACAAATTCCAAACGTGGCACTTCCGTTGTCAGAAAATCACCGACCATGAAAGCATCCGATGCGTGATTCATTCCCCGAAGCTGTTCCTGACATGACCAGAGGAGTTCACGCACTAGTTCGTAATACTCCACCCATTCATGAGTCCCAAAACTGCCATAGAGAAATGCATGCGATGAATCAGCGACGTCGGGAGGGCATTCTTCGAGACGTGCCCATCGATTCTGCTGCTGTTGAAGATCATGTGATACATGTTCGTGTTGTTGAATCGCTGCCTCTCGGGGCGTCATTCCGCGTAAATCTTCGCGGGAAGTCATTAGCCACTCAACATGGATCTTGTTGATCGACTCTGCAACATCAAGCCCAACAACTCGTGCAGAGAATTGCTGTCTGGCAATGAACTCAATCATCGGACGACCGTAAAGAACTTTTCGAACATCCAAAGGACCGGCTTTGATCTTTTCATCTCGGCGTTTGTCAGTAGCGAAATGCCAGGACTCGATGTCGTAAATGAACTTCCAATCTTCAGCGAGGTGATAATACAAGGAGACAACGGTTGCCGCGATGCCGTCATGATATTTCACATCACCTGATGGTCCGGGCGCCGAGTAGCATGAGTCGACACAGACCACTCTCCCGATGAGATCAATCAGAACAATCCCTGTATCGTAGGGTTCATCGCAAAAACCTCGTTTCAGATTCCACTGACACGAACCGGCTGCAACCGGTTTTTCATATCGCCCAACCGCTGTTTGCAGCTCGCTGAGCGTCACCGGATCGGCACTCAAGGCTGCGATAACTCGATCCGCAGTACTTCCATGAAGAGTTCCTGACCAATCCTGATCGGCTTCACGAACAACAAGTCGAACATAGCTCACAGCATCAACTCCTGAATCATGTGGAAGATGATCTCTCCGCATCATTGTGATGCAGCGGTGTCAGCAGTTCAAATAAATTCACGTCATCATGTCTCATTCGTTTTGAGTCGTTGTAGACGGCAGCTTTTTACAGCAACCATACCAGAGACGCACTAAAAGCATTCTCGCGATCAGGACATTTCAAGCCATGTTCGCGTCTCACAATAGGACCGACGGGGCTTCGATGAGAGGGAACATTTGCAACCGTGTTCAATCCCAGTTAGCTTTAGTATTCAGCATTCATTCATTTCAGGAATGATCGAATTGCGGGAAGTCTTCGATATGGTTTCGGGATTCGAAAGTCGGCATTACTAATGGCTTTGATCGAACTCAAGAACATTCGCAAGACTTATGATCTCGGTGAAGTGCAGGTTCATGCTCTGCGTGAGGCAAGCTTCACCATCGAGCGAGGTGAGTACGTCGCGCTGATCGGCCCGTCAGGTTCTGGCAAGTCGACCCTCATGAATACTCTTGGCTGCCTCGATCGCCCCACTTCAGGAAGTTATACGCTGGCTGGTGAAGAAGTCGTCACCATGACCAAAAACGAGCGAGCTCATCTGCGAAACCGACAGATCGGGTTCGTCTTTCAGAACTTTAATTTGCTTGCTCGTACGAGCGCCCTGGAAAATGTTGAACTCCCCCTGCTCTATGCCAAGGGAATCAGTACGCGCGAGCGACATGATCGTGCCAAGAAAGTTTTAACTGACGTTGGCCTTGGTGACCGCCTCGATCACCATCCCAGCCAGCTTTCTGGTGGGCAGCAACAACGTGTCGCGATTGCGCGAGCACTCGTGAATTCTCCCTCGATTCTCATGGGCGACGAGCCGACTGGGAACCTCGATTCCAAGACAAGTCGGGACATCATCAAGCTGTTTCGCGAACTGAACGTCAAGCAGCAATTGACGGTCATCATCGTGACGCATGATCAGAATGTGGCTCGCAACGCGGATCGCATTATCGCGATGCATGACGGAGAAGTCATTTCTGATACACGAGACTTCGAACAGGCCATGCAATCGCTGCAGGCCGCAGAATCGTCACTGCTGGAATAACAATTCGAAGCGGCAACATGGGTAGATTCAACATGACAGGACCAGGCCGTCGATATGCTTGGCTATGCGTTGCAGCTTTCTCTATCTGCGATATCTCCTGATTTTCCTGCTTCTGATTGGCCCCGGGTGTGCCAGGACGAAGGCAGCTCGGTCGGTCATTGTCCCCGAGCAGACGCATATTAACTACCGCAACCCGGAATCGTTACCAGTTACCCAGCTTGCCTCATTCACGGAACCGGTCACGGTCACTCATCCTCGTAGCGAACAGGAACCGTTCAACCTCTCGCTGGATGAAGCCATTCGGATCGCCTTGAGAAACAGTGAAGTGATCCGCGTTCTGACGGGATCTGTCGCAGTCTCGACCGGCAGTACGGTCTACGATCCAGGCATTGCGAATACTGCGATCGATTCAGCTCGCGGACGCTTTGATCCAACGATCAACATTGATAATACCTTCAGCTCGAATGAGACTCCCCAGCCGTTTGGAGTCATCAATCCTCCTGGCGTGGCGATCAACGAATCACAGACTGATGGCTACGGCCTCGATGCCGGCATCAGTGATCTCAACAGCCTTGGGGGTACGTCTCAGTTTCGGATGAACGCCTCGCGCACCGATCTCGATCCTTTTCTTGTTCCTATCAATCCTCAATACTCACAGTTCGCGGAGCTTAGTTACGTCCAGCCATTTCTGCAGGGTGGTGGACGCGCTGCGAACCTGGCTCCGGTTCTCGTTGCCTCAATTGAAACGGAATGCTCCTTCTTTCAGCTGAAGTCGAGTGTTCAGCAAATGGTTCAAAGCGTTATTCAAGGATACTGGAATCTCGTTGCCACACGGACCACGCGCTGGGCACGTCAGCAACAGGTCATTCAGGCGGAGTATGCTTACGAACGCGAACTGAGCCGAAAAGAACGCGGTCTTGGAGATCTGGGAGACGTCGCGCAGACGCGTGTGGCGTTTACGAACTTCAAAGCCAATCTCGTGGTCGCGGAATCAGCGGTCCTTCAAGCTGAAGCGGCGTTACTCAATGTTCTGGGGATCCCGCCAACGGAAGTCGGTGAGGTCGTTCCGTTGACCCCGCCGCATGAAATCCGCGTTGCCTATAACTGGCAGGAAATTCTTTCACTGGCTGAGCGATATCGTCCGGACATCATTGAACTCAAGTTGATCATTGAAGCCGACATGCAGCAGCTGGTCATCTCTGAGAATCAAGCTCAACCTCGGCTTGATGGGGTGGCGCTCTATCGTTGGGATGGGCTGCAGGGACGTACGCCTACGGGAGATACGATTGGCAGCAATGGGATCAATGACTGGACCCTTGGCGTCAATTTCTCCGTGCCTCTCGGACTGCGACAGGGACGCGCCAACGTCCGCCAGCGTGAACTCATCATCCGACGTGATCGCGCCAATTTGACTCAGGGTCTCCATGCGACGACTCACCTGTTGGCGTTGACGATTCGAAACCAGGATCAGTTTTTTGATCAGTACACTGCTCTGCGGGAAGCGCGTGCCGCAGCGGAAGATAACCTGAAAGTACAGAAGGCAGAGTTTGCCAACGGTCGAACAATCTTCCTGAATGTTCTTCAGGCCATCGTCGATTGGGGGAACGCGGTCAGTGCCGAAGCTCAGTCGTTGACACAATACAACGCGGAACTGGCGAACCTGGAACTTCAGACCGGAACGATCCTCGAAGTCCACGGCGTTCGGTTTATGGAAGAGCGTCAACGCTTTATCGGACCATGCGGCATCCTCGGCGATGGCCGATGTTACCCCGCAGGGATCTCGCCGACTGAGAATCAGCCACGCTATGAAGTTGGTACTGAGCCCGCGGAGAATGCTTTCGACTTAAATTCTCCGTTGGATGATCCTCGGCTGCGTCAAATGCCCGGCGGACAGACCATCACTGATCCGGCTGTCGAAGTGAAGGAAAGTGAACCGAAGCTTCAGAAGGAAGTACTCGGCACTCCGGTTGATCCCAGCCAACCGCCATCACTCATACCGTAGGGCATCGATCGGATCGAGCAGGCTGGCTCTTCGAGCGGGATAGAAGCCAAAGAAAATACCGACTCCGGCAGCAAAAATAATCGCGACGACCGCGGCGGGGATCGAAACGACGATCGGCCATTTGACTCCTGGCGACATCGAGTTAATCAGCATCGTGATCCCCGTCGAACCAGCAATGCCGAGCAGAAGGCCAATGATCCCGCCAATGGTCGATAGAAGCATCGATTCCAGAAGAAACTGCAGCAGGATGTCATGGCTGGTTGCGCCGACGGCCATGCGGACGCCGATCTCTCTGGTTCGTTCCGTGACGGAGACGAGCATGATATTCATGATCCCGACACCGCCGACGAGTAATGAAATTCCTGCAATCGCTGCGAGCATGGCGGTAATCGTGCCGGTCACAATTCCGAAGACGTTGGCGATCTCAGTCGTATTCTGAACATTGAAATCGGTTGGCTGACCAGGCGGAATGCGGTGACGGCTGGCGAGCAGGTTCTTGATTTCGTTCTCTGCTGACGCCATCACATCGACTGAGCGTGCTGAGACCAGGATGGCATTGATGTTATTAAAACTGGAGCCGGACAGGCGTTTTCGAACCGTCGTGAAGGGCATCAGAAGGATGTCGTCCTGATCATCGCCGACGATATTGGCTCCCTTTTTGGCGAGGACACCCACGACGCGAAACGGGATATTGCGAATGCGGATCGTTTTGCCAATGGGATTCAGTGTCTGGAACAGTTTCTCTGCGATCGTCTGACCAATGACACAGACCTTGCTCGCTGTCGTGACGTCCTGTTCCGAAAAATAACCACCCAGGCGGAGATCCCAATTACGAACGATAAGATAGTCCGGCCCGACGCCGAACATCTCCTTCGGGCTCCAGTTGACGTTCCCGTAGATGACCTGCGCGGAAGCGCCAACGAGGGGGGATGTCGCGAGGACAGAAGGACATTCCTTCCCGACGGCTGTTGAGTCGTCAGAGGTCAATGTTGTCACTGCTCCCTGGCGCACTCCGTCACGATGCGTTGCTCCCGGGAAGACGACAATGACGTTCGTCCCCAGCGCCTGGAACTGTCCTTGAATCAGTTTACCTGCACTCTCACCGATCGAAACCATTGTCGTCACCGCTGCAATACCGATGACGACGCCGAGCACTGTCAGGCTGGCTCGCATCTTGTTTTTGAGTAAAGCTCGAAAGGCGATTTGCAGGGTGATCATAGGACTGTTGCTATTTCACTTTCAGGCCTGTGACAAGTTCTGTACCAACGGGGACATCGCCTGAGACCAGTTCGGTAAACTGGTAATCGCTGAGTCCCATCACAACCTCAATGGCTCGAAGGAGGTCGCCGTCCTTGACCCAGACGTGGCGTTTCAGGCTGTCGCGCTGTGACTTTGCAGCAGCAGCCGCAGGCTGATCGTCTGTTTCGACGGAAGTACTGGCGGACTTGGTCCCGTCGAGAATTCCCTGATCCTCTTTTCGTACGTGTTCCTTGAGCGGATAGTAACGCAAGGCGGCGTTGGGAATTTTGATGACGTCTGTTTTCTCTTTGATCTGAAATGAGATTTCAGCAGTCATGCCGGGGAGTAGTCGCAGATCTTCATTCTTTGCAGAGACCACGACGGGATATGTCACGACGTTTTGAGTCGTTGTCGAACTTAAACGAATCTGCTGGACGACGCCTTCGAACAGCTGGCCAGGATAGGCATCGACGGTGAACTTGACACTCTGTCCGGTTTCCTTGGCTTCACGGATCAATCCGATATCCGCTTCATCAACGGAAGCAAACAGATGCATTTCTTTACGCAGGTCGGGAGCGATGACGAACAACTCTGGTGTCTGGAATTGAGCTGCGAGTGTCTGGCCAGGGTCGATCTTTCGGTCGATGACGACCCCATCAACAGGTGAGCGAATCTTCGTGTACTGCTGATTGGCTTCCGAGTTCTTCAGCGTCGCTTCTGCTTGAAGGATGTTGGCTTCGGCTACCAAGAGTTCTGCATCCAGGGCCAATCGAGCAAATTTGTACTGATCGAGTTCCGTCTGCGAAATGAAGTCTTTGTTATCGCCACTTAAACCCAAGGCCCGTTTCTCATCGTTGACGGCATTCTGCAGTCTGGCTTTCACTCGTGTGACTTCTGCAACCCGAGTGGCTAGTGAGGCTTTGTCGCGGGCCACTGCAGCGTCATAGATCCGCGGATCGATTTCCGCGAGCACCTGACCGGCTTTGACTTCATCGTTGAAGTCGACAAACAGCTTGTCGATCGGTCCCGAAACGAATGACCCAACAGCGACCGACTGCACGGGCTTAATTGTTCCGGTCGCATTGACGACACTTGATATCGTCCCTTTGACGACCTTCTCGCTGCGAAACTGAGGCAGGTTCTGCTTACGGATGTACTCAGCCGCCGGATGATAGGCATAGAAACCAGCGACTCCGAGAATCCCGGTCACAAGAAAAAGCTTCAGTAAAAACTTCATGGACTCAACGAAAACCGTAAACAGGATAGGGCGGCGCACAACATAAGCTGATTGTCGCTATTTTCTCCGCAATTGGAAATACAACAACCTTCCATGTCTGATTTCATTCAGTTTGTGAGCAATCCATTTTTTCAGCAAACAGTAATCCCTCGCAGGTTCGCCCAGTGTGTTATGTCCTGTTTCTGAATCGCATGCGCCATCAGTTCGGGAAACAAATCCGGCGTACATGCAAAGCTGGGTGCACCTATGGCCGACATCTGAGCGGCGAGTTTCTCATCATAACAGGGTGCTCCTTGATCGCTGAGTGCTAATAAACAGACCATGGTGACTCCGGTGGAGATCATCGAAGCCGTCTGCTGCAGCAGTTGTTCCGCGACGCCGCCTTCATATAGATCCGAGATCAGTACGAAGATCGTCTGTGAAGGTCTCGTGATCTGTTGTCGACAGTATTTGACGGCTCGATTGATGTCGGTCCCGCCGCCGAGTTGTGTGCCGAAGAGAATATCGACGGGATCACTCAGCTTTTCGGTGAGATCGACGACTTCCGTATCGAAGACGACCAGACGGGTCGATACGGAACTCATGGAGGCAAGGACGGCTCCGAAGACACTCGAATAAACAATCGACGACGCCATCGAACCGCTCTGATCGATGCAAAGAACAATGTCACGCAACGCTGAACGCTTACGTCCATAGCCAACGAGTCGATCAGCGATGATCGTGCCGCGGTCGGGGAGATAGTTATGCAGGTTCTTGCGGATCGTGCGATGCCAGTCAATTTCGTTGACGCGTGGCCGGGTTGTGCGGGTTGCTTTGCTGAGGGCGCCTTTGACAGCCTGACGCAATGGATTGGAAAGTCGACGTTCCAGATCCTGCGTCACTTTCCTGACGACCTGACGGGCTGTCTCTTTCGTCTTTTTCGGAATCACGCGATTGAGAGACATGAGCGTTCCGACGAGATTGATATCGGGCTCGATTGTCTCCAGCGTCTCGGGCTCCATCAGCATCTGTGTCAGGTTGAGACGTTCGAGGGCATCCTTCTGCATGACCTGAACGACTTGCTTGGGGAAGTAAGTACGAATGTCGCCCAGCCAGCGATTGACGTTCGGGTTTGAGCTTCCCAGCCCGGCCGAGCGACTTGCGTCGTACAATGCCTCGAGGACTCCATCCATGTGCTTATAGTCATCCGGCAGCGCGAGATCGCCAGCCTCTCCATCGGCACACAACCCTGACGAAGAGGGCTTTCCCAGCACCATTCGCCAGCGTTTCAGACGTTCTGCGTTGGCAACTTGGCTCATGATTCAACTCCTTGCGAAGGTGTGCCGAGAAGCTGTGTGAGGATGGGCAGGACACGGGCTGCTCGTTGCGAATTGATGGTCTTGTCCTGAGTCAGTACTTTCCTCGGAGTCGTCGCTCGTCCCAGGTCACGCACTTTCTCGCCCATTTGTCGACGTTCCGGTCCCGTGAAGGAGGAAAATGCACGTCTCAAAAGAGGCAGCATCTCGACAAATGCGACGGGACTGAGTGACGCCAGCCAGCGGTCGAACACGTTCCAGATCGCATCATGCTGGAGGACCAGAAGCCCGCTCCCATGAAGAAATCCCATCGCCCAGTGACCGCATTCCAACGGAGGATTGGCTGTCGACAGTGCAAGTTTCGCATGACGATAAAGTTCTTCGTCATCAATTGCGTGCTGTTCCAGAAGATAGCGACAGCACCAGCCGGTCAACAGTGCATGCGACTTGCTGTCCATCAGACGCCGAATGCACTCTGTCCACGAATCCAGAAGATCATCTCGATTAATGATTCCTAACGCACTCCCGACGGAAGCAATGCTAGCCTTCATTCGTTCTGCCGCGTCGTCGTCGAGCGAACTGCAGGCCGGGACCAATCCGACAAGAACACGTTCAAACATCCCAATCAGGATCGGCTCGACCTGAGAGGCTCTTCCGCCGCGGACATCTCCATACCGAGCGACTTGCGCCATGGGCAGCAGGCTTTCCATCAGGTGACGCACATCGGCACTGACAGCGGCGACTGATTGAACCCGCTCCAGAAGGGGTTCCATTGCTGACGACAACTCGGCCAGCATCGCGAATTTCAACTGACCGGTTAAGACGGTGAGATCCTGGCTTTGCGAAGTATCCGAGAGAACCTTCTTCGTCGCGGCATCGAGGACCGTATTTCCCCAGACACTCGCCTCAATGATTTTGACTGCGAACTCTGGTTTCCATTCTGTCTGCCAGACTTCATGAAATGTCGAAGACTTTCCGCCCGTCGATTTGAAGTCTCCCCAGGGGACATCGAGGACCGTCAGACGATGCAGCAAATGGCTTTTCGCCAGGTCATTTTCTTTTCTTAAATCGAGATCGAGAAGTTTCGATTCCGTCGAGGGCTTGAAACGCAGTGACTTCTGGAGAGCAGCAAGATCCTGGGCCAACGGCACCGTCGGGGTCTCCGCAGGCACCTGCCCTAACTCATCGCCAATCTCCAGGCGACGATGGATCAACCGCATGGGGCTGACGTCCCCTTGACAGAAGACCGACAGGATTGACTCATTCAGCTCTGCCAGCCCGGGCGAACGCAGATTCCTCATCGCGGCGAGCGCGTCGGATAGACGTTTCGCTTCGATGATACTGGCTGATGAGGCTTCAAGGTCTTTTTCCCTTAGCAATCTCGCCGCCGTGGCGATCCAGCGAGTCGGAGCATCTTCCGTCGATTCCCAGACGAGCTGATACCATCCGGGGGAATGAATCCCTGCCCCATAGCCACTTCGATACGTCAATCGCGAGTTCGTCCAGGGAACCCAGGTGGCGGTCGTTTTGATCTTGGGAAGACCGGTAAGGCGTTCGTTATCCTCCTTGATCTTCGTTCCCGCGGTTTTGCCAGCGACGGCCTCTCCCGTCAGGACAGGAGCATGCCAGGCTCCGCAAATGACGGCGACTTTCGTGAAGCCCTCTTTCTGAACCGCGCGGATCGTCTTACGCATGAATGACTCACGCAGTAGATCTCGCTCACGTTTCTCGCCGACTTCCTCGCGTACTGCCGTCATCGCCGTCAGAATCGCAGTAAAGAGTTCACTGGCTTCGACGCGTCGTTCGACCTGCTCTTCCCACCAGAGTTCATGATCTTTGTAACCCGCCGCTTCAGCCAGGATCGCAAGAGGATCGGTTCTCCAGGTCGGAGGTTCGTCTTTGACCTCGGATTCGATGGACGTCTCGTCTGCCCTCGCTTCCTCTTCTGCTTTGTGTTTGGCTTCCTGCTCCTTTTCGATGGCAATTTGATGCGATTGTGGCAAGTCCATCAGTCGAACAGGTACCTGATGCTGAATCGCCCATCGCATCGCCTGCCACTCGGGGGAGAAGACCGTCATCGGATAATAGACGCCACGCTGGGGCTCATCGACTGGATACACCAGCATCGCGACTGGCGGCTTCATCTCCTCGTGATTGGCGAATCCAACGATCTCCTGCGCGTCAGCGGGGCCCTCCATGACAACAACATCGGGCGTGAGTTCCCAGAGCGCTTTGAGCAGCGCGCGGGCGCACCCGGGACCGTGATGACGGATTCCGAAGACATGAACTGACATCGAGAGGGTTCCTTACTCTGTCTTGATATCAGTTCCATTCGCGAGTCGCGCGGTACAGGTCTTTCCAGTCATCGCGTTCCTTGATCACGGTCTGCACATACTCCTGCCAGACGATTTTGTCCTGCACCGGATCTTTGATAACCGCTCCGACGAGTCCAGAAATCAGATCGCTGGGCCGCAACTGACCATCGCCATAGAACGCGCTCATCGCCATCCCGCCGGAAACGACCGAGATCGCCTCCGCTGTCGAAAGCGTTCCGCTCGGTGACTTCACCTTCGTCTTGCCATCATCGGTGACGCCGTTTCGCAGTTCGCGGAAGATCGTGACGATGCGTTTGATCTCCTGCAGAGCAGGAACCTCTGCGGGGAGTTCGAGAGCACGTCCCAGCTGAGTGGCGCGCTGATTGACAATCGAAACTTCATCATCCAGCGAATCAGGGACTGGAAGCACAACGGTGTTAAATCTTCGCAGCAATGCACTTGAAAGATCGTTGACTCCCTTATCGCGATTATTCGCTGTTGCGATGACATTGAAACCTTTCACCGCCTGAATCTGGGTATTGAGTTCAGGGACAGGCAGCGTCTTCTCAGACAGGATGGTGATCAGCGTATCCTGCGTCTCGCTGGGAATTCGGGTCAGCTCTTCAATGCGACACAACTGTCCTCGCTCCATCGCGCGGAGCATCGGGCTTTCAACCAGTGCATTGCGAGACGGGCCTTCCGCCAGCAGACGGGCATAATTCCAACCGTAGCGTAATGTCGATTCATCGGTTCCCGCGGTGCCTTGAATCAGCAGGGATGATGTTCCACAGATTGCTGCAGACAGGTGTTCGCTCACCCAGCTTTTCGCGGTCCCGGGCACACCATACAGGAGAAGCGCCCGGTCTGTCGCGAGGGTGGCAATCGCGATCTCCATCAGGCGTTCATGTCCAACATACTTCGCGGTGATGACTTCGCCGTTGGGCAGTTTTCCACCCAGAAGATACATCTTCACCGCCCAGGGCGAGAGAAACCAATTCGGCGGTTTCTGTCGATCATCGACTTCGGCCAGCATCGCCAGTTCATGCGAGAATAGCTCCTCGGCTGACAGACGCAGCTTATCTGTGGGAGAAGAGGGAGTGTCGCTGATCGGACGTGATTTTGCCTCCTCTGACTTGCTGGATGATTTGGCCAAGACTTGCCCCTTTATTGAATCGTTCGATTGATGATGTCGTAAAACTGACGGCGGATGCGTGCCTGTTCAACGAACTTCGACACAGCCGATTTGAGGTAAGAAGATTCCATCTGCTCGAGTACGCTTCCTGGCTCATCGAGCTTGAGGATGGACTGCAGGAATTCGGGCGGAAGTGCAACGACTGCCGTCTCGAACGTCGTTGCCCAACTCGGCAGCCAGCGACGATCGAGCAGGTCTTTCGAGAACTGTGACCAGTAAGCTTTGCTGAAGGATGAACTCCATGGTTGTTGCAGGGAATTCATCAACTGGTTCATCGGAAGAGAATCCAACGAAGCATTGCTGGAAGTCAACAGCTTCGTGAGTGTCGTCTCTTGTAGCGTCGGGTTAAGTCGATTCCATAATCCGATGATCAATGGCTGTTCAATCTTGAAGCGGGAGACGATGACCACATTCCATAACGGCAGCAGCCATTCCTCGTCAGCCGATGAGAGACGACCTGAAATCGCCGAGGACAACCAGCCACGAAGGATATTCTCAGCGTAATCGTCATTCGTGATCGCGTTGAGCAGTTCCTCTGGGGTTGAGGAAAACATTCTCGTCCAGTGAGAAAGAGGAACGGCTTTCAGAATCTGTTCGGTCCAGTAAGATCGCTTACCGGTTTGTGTCGGTGGCTTTTCGAGCAGGCCGTCTCGCTCGTCTTCTTTTGTCAGTTCCTGAGGTGGCTGGCAGACGAGCTTCAATGTCTTACGCAACATGCCAGGCTTCTGTCCGGTCAACATCGCGTTGGCACGCAGCGTCATGCGGGCAACGAACGCGGAATCAGGGAGTTGCGCCAACAAATCGCAGGCAATGAGTCGCACATTGACGCTGCGTCCATCCAGACAGCTCTCTAGAAATGGTTCATCATCTCGTGACAACCCAACTGCGATCTGCTCTATCAATTGAGCCCGCGCGTCAGCACTTTCCGTCGGAAAGACATCAGCCAGCCAGGTGCGCCCCATCTCCGGGGATTTCGTTCTGACCGCATAAAGGATCTGACATCGCTCTTTGATCGAGCCATGGTCGAACTCTTGTTTGAGGCTTTCGAATGTTTCTGCATCAGCACTGTCTCGTCGGTCGGACTTGAGCAGCCAGCTCCATTCAGGATTCAGGTTCGCCAACCAGCGTCCTCGCTCTCCCACGACCTGCCTGACGAGCTCGCGAGTGGTCTCGTCTTTGACTCCCAGCAGTTGCGGCAACAAGGCAGGTGTCACTCGCATTCCATACGAGCCGATGACTCGCAGAAAGTCCGGAAGCAGGACTGAGTAGGTCGGTTCAAAGGCTTTGCTGACAATTCGTTCCGTTGGAACCAAAATGGCCGCCTGCGACTCTTCTGGAGCAGCGTCCAGCTGATTGACGACAGCAGGGTCCCTTCCTGCCTGCATGTAGAACGAAGTCACTCCTGCCTTCAGCAAGAGGGCGTCTTCAACGGAGTTGATTTTCAACGGATCGATGAGGGCATCCATCTGCTCGTTCGACGACGGGCACGAACTCGCGCTACTCGTCCCCAGCAAGGCAAGCTTAGTGAGGGCATCCATCATGGGAGAAAAAATCCCCCCTGAGAAAAGACTCCTAACGGCCGAAAGTTTACACCATCCCATTCCCCCGACAGATCGCAGGCATGGCCACCTGTGATTGCCAGCAGCTTCCAATAGTTGCCCGCGGTCAGTTCCAATCCTTTGCCATCGCGATCACACACGTACCAGCGCTGATCATGCAAAGTCAGAGTGACATCCTTGAGGACACCTCCCGTGACTGCTCCCCAGGGAAACTTTGCCATCGAATCGACTGCTCGATCAAGAAACGCCTCAACAGTCTGACTGCCCGGGACACGATCAATGATTGCTCCGATGCTATCATCCCGCACCATCAATCGAGCACGTTGGCCAAGTGAGCCGGGATAAATGGCAATGACGGCACTCTGTTCCGACCCCGGCAGCAGCCCATCTGCAAATGGCTGTGTTCCGACAGCAAAGTTGACCACGAGCACTGTCTTTCCCGTCATTCGTCCGACAAGCCAGGATCGCTGAACGCGCACGCGATCGTCATCATCGATCGTCTGCCCGATGACTGCCCAACTGTCCGTAATTTTCTCACCTGACGATTCAAGTTCTTCTTGAGTGACCGTCCAGCCGATCATCTGGCGGAGATCCTCCTGAATAGGTTCATCCAGCGTTTCGATCCGCTGATAAGCATGGATCAGCAGTTTGATTCGACCAAGTTCTTCTAGTAAAAGCCGTGGCCACTCCTGGGTTGTTAATTGAAGATTCGACAACATCCTCAGTCGCCCAGCGAGCCCTGAGGCCTGTGCATCAACGAGGCGCTTCGCCTGATCTTCCCAGATCTGGGTATCGCCACGATTCAGACGGGCTAGCCCAACGCGGACCAGATCCTTCATCCACAAATCAAATCGCGCAAGACCGTCTTCGACCTTCTTATTTCGTTGATCCGCTCGTTTCTGCTGTGCCTTCTCATCGACGGGCTTGGGCGGAGCCGTTTTCTTCTGCTCTGCCTTTTCCGCTTTGGCCTGACGCTTGTCGAGCCAATCCACGACCCAGTCAGGGTTCGTTGCTTGAGAAAGGCTTGCCGGTGCATCGGCAGTGATCAGCAACAATCCAAGCACGTGTTTGCAGGGAAACTTACGCGAGGGGCAGCTGCACTGGTACCCCAGTGATGAACGCTCGATCTTGACCTGATAGACCGCGCTCCCCTGGCATTTGCCCCAGATCGCGAGCTCCGATTGTCCCAGATCCGTCCACTGGCGCGGCGATGCCAGCTTCTTGCCAGCTGATGCCGATGCAGCATCAGGAGCCATCTGTAAAACTTGCTCGCTGGTCAGCGACATCCGATGTCTTCACTCGCTGTTAGAAAATCAGAAGTTCCATTTTTCTCCCAGCGACGATATCACCCGACTGTGCAAAAGACAAGTAGACTTCGAGCTCTTACTTCAGCGGTCGAGCAGTCACGCCCTCGTTGGTAATTTGAATCGGCTTGATCAGCCCTTTCTCGTCGAACTCCATTTTGTCGACACAGGTGACACGCGAGTTCCCATCGGTTTCGCCGAGCGGACGTCGGTGATAGATGCAGTAATATTCGTCAGTGCCAGGGACATGAATCACAGAATGGTGCCCTGCCCCTGTTGCAATTTTGGGATTCTGCTTGAGGACGGTATCGATCCGCTTGAACGGGCCGAACGGCGAATCCGCAATCGCATAGGCGACGGAGTAATTCGGCCCGGTCCATCCTCCCTCGGACCACATGAAGTAATACTTCCCTTCGCGGATAAACATGAATGGACCTTCGACATAGCCTTGCGGCGTTATCTCTTTGAAGGTAACGCCATCTTCGAATGGGATGAACCCAGTGAAGTCATTGTTGAGTTTGGCGATATTACAGTGACGCCATCCGCCGTAGATCAGGTACATGGTTCCGTCTGCATCCTTGAAGACGAACTGATCAATCGGCTGTGCCCCGTTGTGAAACTTATCAACCAGAGGTTTCCCAAGATGATCACGAAACGGCCCAGCCGGGTGGTCAGCGACAGCAACTCCAATTCCGCCATACTCGTTGTCGTTCTGAATATCGTTGGCACCGAAGAAGAAATAATACTTCCCATCTTTCTCGATAATTGATGGCGCCCACATCGCACGTCGCGCCCAACCGATGGCTTTGTTGTCGAGAATACGCGAATGCTTCGTCCAGGTCACAAGGTCCTTCGAGGAGAAACAGTCGAAGAATGTCTGCTGCTTGTAAGGAGCAGAATAAGTCGGGTAAATCCAGTAAGTATCGCCGAAGATGATCCCTTCCGGATCCGCATACCAGCCTTCAAAGACCGGATTCCCCGAGGTCGTTTTCGCATCCTGAGCTGCGATCGGCCCAGCGAAAATTGTCAAAACCACTGTCAGGCAGACGATGAAACGCAGCATGTTTGGTCCTCTCACCATACCCGACATTTGTCGGGACCAGCCCTCGCGATTCCAATTTCGATTGACTGGAATATTTCTCAACGGGATCGTTCGAGCTTAGCATAGCTCGGCGGTCAAAGTACACCGTTTCGGGCGATTCTTTGTTTGAGTTCTCTGCGAGAACGCTATGATCGGTGGAAACTGAAGTTGGAAAATGCTTTCCTCTGAGAATTGAGACATGACATCAAGATTCATCGCTTCACTGATCGCCATCTTCATCGGCGTCTTCCTCGATACGCATTCTGCCGATGCGCAAGCGCAACCCAACATCGTTCTTATCCTTTCTGATGATCAAGCCTGGACTGATTACGGGTTCATGAAACACCCGCATATCAAGACGCCTCATCTCGACAAACTGGCCAGCCGATCTCTCGTGTACACCCGAGGCTACGTCCCCAACAGTCTTTGTCGCCCCTCACTGGCCACCATCATTACTGGTAAGTATGCCCACCAGCACGGCATTGTCGGCAATGATCCACCGCTTCCCGATGACGTCAAAGACATGCCGCTGAAGCGCGCTAAACTCCACGACAGCTATTTCAAAGCTCGCGAGACCTACATCAGCAAGATCGACCAGCAGGAAACGATCCCAGACTACCTTGCCAAACTCGGTTACCTTTCCTTCCAGTCGGGCAAATGGTGGGAAGGTCATTACTCGCGAGGCGGATTCACCCATGGCATGACTCACGGCGACATGCTCCTGGGAGCTCGCCACGGCGACGAAGGACTTACGATCGGTCGCAAAGGTATGAAGCCTGTCTTCGAATTCATCGAGACAGCCAAGAAAGATCAAAAGCCGTTCTTCCTCTGGTATGCCCCTTTGATGCCACACTCACCACATAAGCCACCCGAAAGGCTGCTGACAAAATACACCAAACTCACGCCGCATGTCGAAATCGCCAAGTATTGGGCCATGTGTGAATGGTTCGATGAAACGATCGGTGACTTAATGTCCGAACTCGAACGTCAGAAGCTGTCCGAGAACACGATCATTCTCTATGTCGCTGACAATGGCTGGATCAACGAAGCCGATCGGGATGCCTATGCACCACGTTCGAAACGTTCCCAATACGATGGTGGGCTTCGCACCCCTATCATGGTTTGCTGGCCAGGCAAGATCACACCGATGGTCGACAATGACAACTTAGCCAGTTCCATCGACCTTTTACCGACAATCCTTCATGCGACCGGAATAACTCCGCCTGCCGATCTCCCTGGTATCAACCTTCTCGATGCAAAGGCGGTCGCATCGAGAAACGCGATCTATGGGGAAATTCTCGAGCACGACATCGTTGACATGAATAACCCCGCCGCCAGCCTTCGGTTCCGCTGGATCATCAACGGCGACTGGAAACTGATCGTTCCCGTCAAATCTCATGAACCAAAGGCACAGATCGAGTTGTTTAACATTCAGTCGGACCCGACCGAACTCAAGAACCTCGCAGGACAAAACAGTCAACGCGTTCAGCAGCTGCAGCAGAAACTCGATGCGTGGTGGAATCCCGCTGTCAATTGAGCAACATTTTCTCAAACCTGCGCGAATGGTAAGTTTTCATTCGCAAGGGATCATTGTTGGTTCGTCTGACTGTTGCGCATAATGTCAGAGTTGACGGTACTTCCAGATCGGGATGTCTTGCGCTCGCTCAACATCTGGTAAGTGGCTTTCAACGCTATCAAGGAGCGACAGCCGGCATGCGAATCGAAAGTTTTCAGTACTCTGCGTTCGCTTCTCGTTTCCCATCCTCGATTCGAGCCTGTACTTCAGCCTGCATTATCTGGTGCCTCATTGTCTGCACCTCGGTCGTAAGCGCTCAGACAACCACTCGCACGCCTCGTCTTGGTCCCAAAGTCGTTCAAGGTCAACACGGAATTGTCGTGTGTGAAACCCCAGTCGCTGCAGAAATTGGTGGGGAGATTCTCGCGAAAGGGGGAACTGCTGTTGATGCTGCGATCGCGACCGCGATCGCGTTGCAAGTCACCTGGCCAGAAGCCGGCAATATCGGCGGCGGTGGCTTTATGATGGTTGCTCCTCCGCATGACGATGTCGTCTGTGTCGAATATCGGGAACGTGCACCGCTTTCTACAAATAAGAACAGCTTCGTCGAATGGACCGACATGCACCATCCGCGTGTTGCTGGTGTTCCAGGAACGCTCCGTGGTCTGGAACTCGCTCATCAAAAGTACGGTAAGCTTAGTTGGTCAGAACTTGTCACGCCGTCAGTGAAGATCGCCAGAGAAGGGTTTGAAGTCAATGAGTACCTGGCTGCGTCCATGAACGGCGTTCTGCGTCAGAAGTCTCTGCAGAACGATCCGATCTTTGAGGAGTTCCGACGCGTTTACTGTCACCCTGAAGGTCGTCCCTGGCAGAAAGGGGATCGACTCGTTCAACCCGATCTGGCTTCGACTCTGCAGATCATTGCTGACGATGGTGCAGACTCCTTTTACGAGGGCCACATCGCGAAGCAACTCGTTGATGAAATGAGCCGAAACGGGGGACTGATTACTCTCGAAGATCTTAAATCGTACACAGCCACCGTTCGCCCTGCCATTGTTGGCGAAGTCAAAGGGTACGCTGTCTATGGAGCACCACTGCCCAGCTCGGGTGGGATTACGATTCTCAATCAACTTCGACTTCTCGAACAGCTGCCACTCACACGTCCCGAATCAACCGCGTGGTCAGTCGAGAATGTTCATCTTCTGACCGAAGCCATGCGTCGCACATTTCGCGATCGTGCGGCTTATCTGGGGGATACCGATTTCATCGAAAAGCCAGCCCATCTTCTCGGACCTGACCACGCTGCCAGGCTCGCATCGTCGGTCAACCTGACGAAAGCAACGTCGAGTGCATCAATTGCCAATGGCATCAAACTGGCCGACGATCATGAGAGTATGCAGACAACTCACTTCTCCGTGATCGATAAAGACGGTATGGCGGTCAGCAACACTTACACGCTCGAAGCCTCTTACGGCTGTCGGATCGTCGTGAAGGGAGCAGGCTTCCTCCTCAATAACGAAATGGGCGACTTTAACTTCAAGCCTGGCATCACCAATACCAAGGGACGCATCGGCACTGAACCAAACCAGATCGCACCCGGAAAGCGGATGCTCAGTTCTCAGTCGCCGACGATCGTGAAGAAAGATGGCAAGGTTTGTCTGGTCATCGGAAGCCCGGGCGGACGGACGATCATCAACACGGTCAGCGAGATCCTCGTCCAGAAACTCTTCTTTGATCGTTCCCTCGCGGAGGCGATCGACGCACCGCGTTTCCATCATCAATGGTTCCCCGACGTGATCACTTTCGAAGACGACGAGGATGGACTCTTTGAGAGCATGGATGCTCAATTACAACGCATGGGGCACGAAACGTCTCACCCTGCCAATCGCCAACAGGGTGCCGCTCACGGCATCGAAATCGATCCGAAAACCGGCGTCGTCACGGGTGTTTCCGATGCAAGACTCGGCGGCGGCGCCTATGCTGTCAGTCCGTAGTTGACTCAATCGAGTTTCCCGCGACGTAACCGCAGTGCATTGGCAATCACCGACACCGAACTCAAACTCATCGCTGCAGCTGCCAGCATGGGGTTGAGCAGCAGGCTCTTCGAGATCGGATACAAAACTCCCGCGGCGATCGGAACGCCGATGGCATTGTAGACTAGAGCAAAGAAGAGGTTCTGTCTGATATTCCGCATCGTCTGACGTCCCAGAGAAATCGCCTTCACGATTCCTCGCAGGTCTCCTTTTACCAGAGTCACACCGGCTGACTCGATCGCAACATCCGTCCCTGTGCCCATCGCGATCCCGACATCGGCAGCAGCAAGGGCAGGAGCGTCGTTGATCCCGTCTCCGGCCATCGCAACCCGTCGCCCTGCTTTCTTCAATGCCGTCACGCGGGCCAGCTTGTCTTCCGGTCGTACGCCTGCTTCGAAGTCATCGATCCCCAGTTTTTCAGCCACGATCTTCGCTGTCGTCGGCTGGTCGCCCGTCAGCATAATCACTTTCAAACCAAGTTCATGCAGTTTCCGAATCGCGGCCTCGGAAGATGCTTTGACCGGATCCGAGACCGCGATCAGCCCAGCCGCCTGCTTATCAACAGCAACCGCGACCACAGTCCGTCCCTCTCGTTGAAGCTCCTCGAAACGGGACGAGAATGATTCAAAACCAGAGACGGATTGCTCCTTTAACAACGTCGCCTTGCCAACGATGACTCGTTTCGTCCCTACGGATCCTTGAATCCCCTGCCCTGTGACCGATTGAAAGCCCGTCACTTCTGACAGCGGAAGACTGCGTTCATGAGCGGCGTTGACAATTGATCGCGCAATCGGGTGTTCGCTGTGCTGCTCGAGGCTCGCAGCCAGACTCAGCAAGTCTTGTTCACTCAATCCGCTCCCCGCGATGATTTCGGTTACCGTGGGACGACCTTCCGTCAGAGTCCCGGTTTTATCAACGATGACCGTGTCAATCTTTTCCAGACGCTCGATGACATCCGCATCGCGAATCAAGACACCTTCCTGCGCACCACGCCCGATCCCCACCATGATCGACATCGGCGTCGCCAGTCCCAGTGCACAAGGACAAGCAATGATCAAAACTGCAACCGCATTCACCAGCGCCCACGCCAGCGCCGGCTGTTCCGGCTGCACGATCGCCCAGACAAGAAAGGTCACGATCGCGATTCCAATCACCGCAGGCACAAAATACCCTGAGACCGTATCCGCAACTTTCTGAATGGGTGCACGACTTCGCTGCGCACTGGCGACCAGATCGACGATACGAGACAGGACCGTCTCCCCGCCGACTTTCTGAGCCGTCATCACAAACGAGCCTGTCTGATTAACAGTTCCCCCGATGACATCATCACCAATCGTCTTAGTGATCGGCATCGGTTCCCCCGTCAGCATCGCTTCATCGACACGACTTCCGCCTTCGACGAGGACTCCATCCACAGGAATTTTCTCTCCTGGTTTCACTCGCAGTCGATCGCCAGCATGAACGTGTTCCAAAGGCGTGTCTTTTTCATGGCCGTCCACCAACACGTGTGCAATCGGCGGTGCGAGTGCCAGCAGCTCACGGATCGCAGTCCCGGTTCGCTTCCTCGCTCGCAACTCAAGCACCTGGCCGAGGAGAACGAGCGTGATGATGACAGCTGCTGCTTCGAAGTAGACGGCCGCCTGTCCGTGGTGTTGAAAGTCACCAGGGATAAACCTCGGGAAGAGCGTTGCGATAACGCTGTAGAGATAGGCTGCTCCCGTTCCTATCGCAATCAACGTAAACATATTCAAGTGACCGGTTCGAATCGAACGATAGCCACGCTCGAAAAAAGGCCATCCGCAGTACAGGACAACCGGCGTACTCAAGAGTAACTCCAGCCACCGACCAGTCGTTGTCCCTGTTATGCCTGGAATGCTGATACCAATCATTGGCAGCATGGCGACCAGAAAGACTGGTACTGTCAATGCGACACTGAACCAGAAACGACGTGTCATCTTCGTCAGCTCTGGATCATCCTGCTCCACAGCGATAACGGTTTTTGGCTCCAGATCCATGCCGCACTTGGGGCAACTTCCCGGATGATCCTGCTCGACTTCCGGATGCATGGGGCACGTAAAAACAACGCGCTGACTGCGAACAGGTGCACCAGATGATTCCAGTGCCATACCACATTTGGGACAGTCTCCTGGCGTATCACTTTCAACTCCCTCACACATCGGACAGTAATATGCCTTCGTCGCCTTCTGGCGTAAGTCCTCAGCTACTGAGTGATCATGCTCATCATGACAACACGATTTCTTCCCCGGCATCTCCATCGTCACGAGCTGATGGGATGTCTCCGCGGTTGGTCCAGCCAGAAACTTCTCGCGACACTTCGGACAACAGAAGAAATACGTCTGTCCGTCCTTAGTCGCATGATGCGGCGAATCCTCGCTGACCGTCATTCCACAAATCGGATCTATTGCCACGTCGGCCCCTTCGCTGTCCGCTTATCGTTGTGACACAGTTCAAAGCTGCGTTTCTTCTACCTGCATTTTACACGTCAATGACCTGCAGGAGCAGGGCCACAAACGCGCATTGAGGCAGCTTGTAACAAACATGGAGTGCAAAGACGCAGCAGTTTCACTCACACAACCTGAGGAGGGACCTCAGCCCGAATCTTCTGTTCATAAATTGACAGCAGGCGGTCAAACGTCTTTCGCCATGAGAAATGCTGTTCCACATGCTCGCGAGATCGACGCGCCATCTCTTCCCGTGACTGCGCGACGTCTTCGATCAGACGTGCGAACTCATCGGCGTTATCGACTTCAGCCAAGCGTCCTGTCTCGGAAGGAACACGTTCGATCAACGCCCCTGCCTGGACTCCCACAACCGGCAAGCCCGCCGCCTGAGCTTCGATGACCGCCAATCCAAATGTCTCAAATGGCCCTGCCGTGACGTAGATATCCGACGACGCCAGCAACGCTGCGTAGCGGTCATGATCCTTCTCGTAATGAAGAATGGTCGCACCGCCAAGCTCCGCTGCCTGGGTTTCGAGATGATCACGCATCGGCCCCTCGCCCATGACGATCAACTTTGCCTTCAACTCCTTCGGCAGCTTCGAGAAGGCATTCAGAAGCACACCGACACGCTTCTCTTCCACCAGACGTCCTGCATAGACGAGCAGCAGCTCATCGTCCTGCACACCTAATTCCTGTCGAATTCTCGTTGAACGCTTATCGGGATGAAACTGCTCCAGATCGATCCCCAGCGGCACGACCTGAACATCGTCAACTCCATACTGATTCAAACGGGCCGCTTGTTCTTCTGAGGCAGCCAGCCTCACATCGCAGTGATCAAACACCGATTTGATATAGGACTCCGCACTCCCAGCAAAAAAGTTTGCCAGCTGATAGCCAATCTTCTCCAGCGTCGGCATCCACTCGCCGACGGAATCGTGGACTGCTCGCTTCAATGGTCCTGCGACGAATGCCTCTGCCACGTCCGTATGAAAATACGCCCCGACGCAGCACCGTTCGCCAGCCTCTTTACGACGTTGAATATGCGAACGCACCGCCCAGGCGTCTGCATAGAAACTTCCCAGTTCAATGACGTCCGCGTTCACTTCATCAAGTATGTGCGTGATCTTGTCCGGACGCCAGAACATTCTGTATGGGGCATATCCGGGAATGATCGGGCTGGCGATGCGATAAGTCTTTGTGCGATCCGTCGTATCAACGTCATCGTGGTCATCAGGAATGATGAGCACATGCTCGTGATCGGTATGGCGAAGCAGATAGCGTCGCTTTTCATCCAGATAAGTACGGATACCGCCGCTGGTTTCGTGGTAGGACAAAGTGATATCGAGAAACTTCATCGTGGCACTTTCCTGAGATTTATTGAACAAGCTGTCGTTCGATCTCTGCCTTTTCGGCATCCTTAGAATAACAGCTGACAGTACAAAATTCCGAGACGCCCGCCTGTTCCCGCAACATGCATCGGGCATGACCACCTGGAAGCAGATCGATACTGATCGCCAGTTTTTCCTGTGGCAGCCGAAGCGAAAACCCCAGGCCCTCTGCTGACTTCGGGAAGTTTGGTCGGATCAGGATCTGACCTGCTTCCTTTCGAAAGCCAATCAGTTCTTCTATGACCAGCGTATTGACAAGTCCGGACCAGCCCACAAACTCGCTGACGGGTTTACTCCCCAGCGTCAGTTTCTTGAACCGGTTTCCCTTCTTGCGATGCAATTCTTCAAGGTCGTAACGATCCGGATCGTAGAACTCGTAGAAACGCCGCATCGTCGAGAATGTCTTGTAAACGCCGTGACACAAGCGAAACGAAAGATCCGCAACATCCGAGTAAAAACCGTATCGTTTCAGCCCCTGGATCACTGCATACGCTGTGTTGATCCAGACCGGTCCCCGCCACATGTCTTTGGAAAACTCAGGATCGGCTTTCGAAACGCTCGGCAGAGGAATCTCGGTGTTGAACAGTTTGGGATCGAGAATCTGCTGACGAAGAGCTTCTGCGCGTGTTGCATCAGGGATCCCTGCCCAGAGTGGCAGTAACCCGGCGATCGTCTTGTGACGGATAAAGCCGTTCGTGACTTCGTCGTGATCATAGTAAAACTGATCGACATCGTCCCAGAGAAACTCGTTGACGGCCTGTCGCAAATCATCGGCTTTGCTGCGATAACGGCTGGCCTCTTCATCCCGCCCCAGCATCATCGCCATCGAGGCCAGCATCTCATTCTGCAACACCACGTAGGCACAAATATCAGGTGAAGAAAATCGCTTCGTGTTCGAGAATATCTGCTCGTCACGAGAGCTGAATCTTGGAGAGTTATCGATGCCGGATTCGTAAGGATGAGCCCAGAAAAACAATCCATGCTGATGACGTCGATTCTCATACAGCCAGACATTGTAGTCACGCAGCGGTTCATAAATCTGACGTTCAAAATCTTCATTCGGCGGCAGCGAATTCCATCGCATCAGGCGTTCCATGGACCATGCCATGACCGGAGGCTGGGTATACTTCGACTCGCTGAAATTCGTAACAACGTGTTGCAATCTTTTTCCATCTCGCAGGTCAACAACCGCTCGATTTACTTCGAACGCCGTTCCGAGATCCCAGTGTTTCCAGACTTGTGACGTGAAGGCAGAATCCCATAGATAAATCCCCTCAAAGCTGGGAGCAGGATGGATGTAGCGAAGCTTCGAGAGAACATCCGGCATTTGCAAATTCAAAAACAGGTTGGCATAAACCGCTTTAAAGCCTTCCTCCCAACACCCCAGGTCTGCATTTGGCGAGGAGACAAATAGTGTCGGTGGTTGGTGAGCAACCTGTTTCTGTTCAAGAATCGATTGGGGAAGTTCGATGGGGACGGGTCCGCGACGACTGAACAATCGCGACCATAGCACCAGATCCAGCCCATATCGGAAGGCGCGATGGTAGCGGGACGCGTAGCGACCGACGTGACTGGTTCGATGTCGTACTGAACTCGCCAGTTCTCTGAGCATAAGACCTCTCTCAAACGGCGTGGAAATCAGGATGTGTATCAGGGTGATGACGCAGTGACTGTCTAACTGAGCAGTTTTGATTCCATATTGTCACAAAATCGAGCCTCCTCGGGATCACTTGATCTGCAGGCAAAACCATTTTACTGACCCTACAACCCGCCTCACCATCCCTTTGCGTACAAAGAAATGATCGATGAGACATATTCGCACGCTACACAATTCGTCGAATGTTCTAAGTTTTCGGTAGGACGACGGCGCGCACACGATGGGCGCAGACAAGGGCGGATGGGCTGCCTTCGTCAATTCACACCACATTGACGTGTTCTTCAACCTGCAACGCTCCGCGCATCGCGAAAGAGCGTTTCCCCACCTGGCCCTTCCATGCACAAGCCCGCGCAACTGACACAAATTGATCTGGATGACCTGCGTCATGGCGTGACGTTGGAAACTCCACTCTTTGATCCGCTACACAGCCAGCAGATACTTCTGCTCGCTGAGGGAACAGTCCTTACTTCCAGTCTGATCGAAACGCTGCGTCGACGCGGCATTCAAAAAGTTCTGATCGCCTCGGAGCACGTTGCTCGTGTCACACGACTCCTCGCCCCTGCTCCTCCAATTGCCAACGTCCCGCCGACTTCGAAGACGCAGGAACCAAAAGCGATCCTGATCGGAAACACGCCGTTTCTCTTCCGGGAAAAAAAGCTTCGCGAGAATACTCTCTCGACTCTTCACGACTACTCGTTCTGGCATGACTGCAGCGAACCGAAATCGCTGTCGCTTCCCAAGTCGCTCGTGGTCCAGATGGACCAGTTGACATTCGAGACGATGGCCCGCCTGTGTGGCCTGTACGCTCAGGCAGAAATGGGAGACATTTCGTCGTTCGACCAGTCGATCGATATTTGCAATCAGGCTCTCAACCAGCTGACAAAGGACATCGATACATTCGTCGCGGGCTGCACAAAACTCGGCAGCTACACCCCGAGCCTTCAGGGGACGTCCAGCGCCATGCTGGCAGTTGCGGTGGGTAATGTTCACGGACTGACTCGAGACGAACTGATCGAACTCGGCGTCGGCATCATGCTTCATGAAGCCGGGATGTTGCTCCTAGAGCGAGGGAATCTCGAACTCTCCTCCATCATCGACGACCTTTCCTTCCTCGAACTCAGTAAACACTCGTCGTACGCCGCCGACATGATCGGTCGCGCCAAGAACATGCCGCGTACTTCGCAAATGGTGGCCTACCAGCTTCACGAACGCTGCGATGGCTCCGGCTATCCACGACGCCGTCACGACAACCAGATCCATCTTCTGGCGAAGATTGCCGCCATCGCAGATCATTACATCGCGCTGACGACCCCTCGCCCGAAATACCAGCCGCTGTCGTCCTATCACGCTATGGAGCAGATCCTTCACGATGCGCGTAAGCACAAGTTTGATCAAAACGTCGCGAGAAGCTTCCTCTATACGATGTCTCTTTTCCCTGTCGGCTCACTCGTCGAGCTTTCCGATGGACGCATTGGCCGGGTGACTCGCTCGAACCTTGAGAAGTACACGCGTCCGATGCTGGAGATCATCTCCCTTGAAACCGTCTTCGAGCCAACACATACGATTAATCTCGCTAACGAAAAAGGCCTCGACATCATCCGCCCCTTAAGCGATCTGCTGATCTACGACGACCGCCTCGTCGGTGTTTAATTTCTACCGGAACCGTGATCGGGAGTGAGCGCAATCCACGTCCCCTTTACATGTCTGGCCACTTCAGCACCACGACCAGATCCATCACATTCGTCCCCGTCGGGCCTGTTTGAATTAATGAGTCGATGCGTTCCAGTGCATAGTACGCATTACATGTCTCCAGAAACTTCGTCAGCTCCAGTCCTGACTTCTTCGCGTTGTCCGATGCAATCTGATCCGCGATCCCCCCTGCCGCATCCGTCGGCCCATCTTCCCCATCGGTTCCGATACTCAGCAGCAGAACATCATTGATCCCCTGCTTCTGCCTCGTGATTAATGCCGAGAGCGCGATCTGCTGGTTGCGTCCCCCGACATGCTGCTCACCATCTTTCGGGACTTGCACCGTCGTCTCGCCACCATAAATCCAGCAGAGTGGCTTATAGGATTTCGGCGTCCAGGCAGCCTCGAGCAACAAATCTTTTCCGACTCGCTCCGCTGGTCCACTCAGCTGCTTATTCGTCTGTGGATGGGTAATGTAGCCCATCTTCTCAGCACGTTTCGCAGCTGCGACAATCGCCGTCTTATTCGTCCCGATGAGATGATATGGATACGAGGGAACGCGGACACATTCGCCAGGTTCTCTCAAGTACTGGTATACGGGTCGAAAATCCTCGACCTCATCACATCCATATCGATCGAGCAAATGAATTGCATCCTCAACACGATGTCTGGGAGAAACCGTCGGCCCTGATCCAATCAGATGGGGCGGATCTCCAATCACATCCGAGATCGCGAGCGTGATCATCCTGGCTTTCCCGCACGTCAACAGTCCTCCCCCCTTGACCAGCGAGATCATGCTGCGAACAGTATTCAACTCCTCAATCGTCGCACCCGACTTCGACAGATAACGAATCAGCTTTGTTTTCAACTCCAGTCCAATTTCATCGACTGGCCAGCTCAGCAGTGCACTCGCCCCCCCAGACAGTAGCACAACAACGAGGTCATCTTCTCCCCCGCTGGCGATCAACTCGACTCCCTTCTGAGTTGCTTCCACCGCCCTCTCTGTCGGCTCATTGACTCCCACCGGCCTGACTGCCAGCGGGACGATCCTCTTCAAAACTGCCTCGATTCCTTCCGGAATCTGAACCTGCCCAACCAGCTTCTCAAAAGCATCCGTCCCATCGAGCGCCGCTTCAAACCCTTCCGCCATCCCCGCAGATGCTTTTCCCGCTCCGATGACAATCAGCTTCTGAATACGATCGGTGTCGTACGTTTCGCCGCAAATCGAAAGACAGCGTCCCGTCACATGCACGACATTCCTCACCAGTCGGGCTGGATCGACCGCCGCGATCCCGGCTCGGGCAATCTCCAACGCATGTCGTCGCATCATCGCAGGTATGTTGTCCATAGACTCATGCTATGGCAGACATGATCCACTTCTCAAGTCTGCACAGAGCGCACAAAAAAACTGTTGCTCCCTCGTGGAGAGCAACAGTCTCAGGAAAATCGCAGTCGTTCAATCAGGTCAGATTAGAACGTGATAACGGTGTCGATACCGAAGATTGAGGCTTCGTCATCATCAACAGCGACAACGCCGTTTGGAGCACCGTAGTTCCACTGATAACGCCATTCTGGACGAATGGTGACGTTAGCGTGTGGTTTGATGTTCACGCCCAGACGGGTCATGTAAACATCATCGTCGTTACCGTTCTGCCACCACTCGAAGTTAGACCCGAGTTTGACACAATCGTTGATTGTGTAGAAGGCATAACCGTTGGTGCCGTAGTTCTGAACGCCATCAGCACGAGTAACAAGGTCGGATTGACCAACGAACTGCAGTTTGTCCGTTGCGTCATAGGTCGCAACGATCGAGTGGGTATAACCCTGGTCAAACCATCCCAGATCGCCGAAGGTGGTGATATAGGTGAGGGAGAGTGAATCGGTCAGGCCATAGGTGAATCCACCCAGGAAGCTTGACCCGCCGAGGTAACGGTCAAAACCGGTATCCCAACCAGCTGTCCAACCGCCGTAAACAGTCAGGTTATCGTTGACTGCATAGGTAGCCAGAGCACCGGTGTGGGTGAACGCTTCAGAGTTATACATCGTGAAGGCGTGTGTCATGAAGAAGTTACCAGTGGCTGGAACGACTTCATAACCCAGCAGTGTGTAGAAGTGACCGACTTTAACAGACAGATCACCGGAGGCGATTTCGGCATAAGCCTGTGGCAGAGCAAAGGCATAGATACCGTGATCGTAGCCGTTTTGGTAGTCCCAAGTACCAGGTCGGTTACCATACGACTGGGTGGCAGAACCATCGGTACCGTAGACAGCGTCAAAACGGAAACCCCAGTCCAGACCTTTGCTGCCGTCAGCAACTTTTTCAGCGTACAGATAGAACTGGTTCAGGTTCAGCTTGCTTTGATCGCCAGGCTGATTGAACGTGAAGTCTGGTTTGCTGACATAACCGAAGGACGTAAATCCGCCAATGTTCAGCGTGTCGTGGTTGACCAGTTTCCATGGATCACCAGTGTTCCACATGCATGTTGGGCAGCTGTCGGTGCAGCCATCGCCAACGCATGGGTCTTCGACGCAAGATTCTTCAACGCAGCTTGGGGCTGAGTTGCAGCATTCAGCAGTCAGACGAGCGAGGTCGTCTGTCAGCCTACAGCCAGCATTCTTGAAAACTTGCTCGCATTCGCAGCAGTTCGGTCCGCCGGATGTGGTGCATCCCGTCGTGCAGTCACCAGCGAAAGCGGCAGAACCTCCCAGAAAGCTCATTCCGAGAGTGAGCATGTAGACTCCGAGAGTCTTGCTATATGCTCGCAAACCGTTAAATCTGACCATGATACACTCCTTGATCTTGGTTCAATCGATACTCGGCGTCACACACCGGAGTACCAACAGACCCCGACTATGTTGAGTAGTGAGGATTGACTGCCGACGTACGTCCGACGCCCTGATTTTCCTGATTTAGGTCACATCTGTTGCGTTGAGCGCGATCAGACCTAAACAACTACATGGCAATATCGGAACGGCCCTCATCCAACTGGCAAGCGTTTTAATCCCGCTAACCCAAACTCTGATCAGCTGTGAGCATCAGCAATTACAATGCGTGAAATCGTTACAGATTAACACCACTTCCACGTGGAATGTCACGTAGCGCGAACAACTACTCAAGACAAAGCAACCGATCGACCACACCCAGCGAGCACTTGGCGAACCTGCTCACCAATGAATCCGCACGTCACCCAAGCCGACATGCGGTAATAACTCGTCATCTTCAATCTGATCAGTTAATCGCGAACAGTGCGTCAACGAAGCGGTCCGCATCGAACAACTGCAGATCATCAATCTGCTCACCAACCCCAATGTATTTGACCGGAATATCCATGGTCTGACGGATCGCGACCGTCACGCCCCCCTTGGCGGTCCCATCCAGCTTGGCGAGCACAATTCCCGTGCACTTCACAATCTCTGAGAAGTTCTGAGCCTGACTGAGGCCATTCTGGCCAGTCGTCGCATCGAGGACCATCAGACTTTCATGCGGAGCATCTGGAACTTTCTTGGCGATAATACGGTGAATCTTCTCAAGTTCCTGCATCAGGTTCTTCTGCGTCTGCAAACGGCCAGCCGTATCGATGATCAGAACGTCGGCATTTATCTCCAGCGCCAGTTCACAGCCCGCATACGCCACACTGGCTGGATCCGTTCCAGGAGGCTTCGTCACGATCTCGCAACCCAGTCGCTTGCTCCAGAGAGTCAACTGCTCAACTGCCGCTGCACGGAAAGTATCCCCGGCAGCAAGAACGACTTTCTTTCCCGACTTTGTCAGCAGGTTGGCAAGCTTGGCAATCGAGGTCGTCTTTCCGGCCCCATTCACACCAGCGACCAGAATCACAGTCAAACCATTCGGATTCAGGTGAAGTGGAGAAAGCGGATCTTCGAGGTCCCATTTCTCAGCCTTACCGCTTTTGAGCAGTTCCTTGAGTTTGCCTTTGACGGTATCCCAGATCGCATCAAGCTGGACAGTTCGTCCCAGATGCTTCTTGCGCAATTCTTCGATGATCGCATCGACCGCTTTCACGCCCATATCTGTCTGGATCAGCCGACCTTCGAAGCTTTCCAGATGGGTCTCGTTCATGATCTCACCGTTACGGAACAGGTCCCGTACATCGGTGTTGAGAATCTTTTGGGTCTTGACCAGACCCTGCTTCAATTTATCAAACCAACCCATGAATCCGCGTTTCCATCGACTGCAAAGTGTTCGAAGACAATGAGTCAGGATTATAGGGTGTCCGCAGACATGTTGCCAGAAGCCAGACACGCGGACTTGCCGCTCAAGCAATGTTCACCGATTTTGATGCATCACTCTCGTTGGAACTCTCCCAGGCTGACCACTCCAGATCTTCGTTATCCGCAGCGGCGACAGGTTCTGATTCCAGACGATGCAACGTGGACATCAAACTCAATTCAAACGGTACCACCTCTCGCTCATCAATGGCCCGAACGATCCGCAACAGGTCATAATGGGCCAGATCAACAATCGATTCACTGGCAATCCCGCCATCGACTCTGCAAATCACCTGCACAGTCGGACGATCATAAGCCTCTGGGGAATTCCTCAACACCCGGGCGTAAGTATCATTGCTCAGCAGGACAATGGATCCGAGAGGAAACAGGCTGACTGTCTGCAAAAGACCTCGTAATGTCTGCGGATCAAACAGCCCTTCTCTAGCCTGACGGAGCAGGACTTCAATTGCTTTGTAAGGTGTGAATGCCGCACGGTGAGGACGATGCGACGTCATCGCCACATACACATCCGCCAGGGAGGCAATTCTCGCCATCGGATGCAGCTGTGCTCCTGAACGGCCTCGTGGATAGCCGGTCCCATTGAACCGTTCAAAAATCTGAAAAGCGACCTGTTTGGCAATAAACGGAATGTCCGGTACGGCTTCCAGCAACGCAAATGTTCGCGTAGGGATTTTCCTGACTTCCAGCATTTCAATTTCTGACAAGCGACGATTCGACAGCATCAGTTCGCCGATTGTCTCGTTAATCCCGGCCCGAGAAATCAGACACCCAATCCCCAGGTTGATCACATCATCCTGCGAAAACCCCATCACGGTCGCGATCGACATCGCCAGTTGACTGACTCGCAGACAATGCTGATGCAAAGGCTCGTTGGCTTTGGGGTGGATCGCGAGTTTCACATACAGATCCATGTCGATGACCATATCTTCGACAGAATCGACTGAAATCGATTTGACCGCTGCTCCATGGACTTTTTCATGTCCCTGAAGTGACTTGTAAACCTTCCCCAGTTTCTCGGTTTGATCTTTGCTCCTGGCTTCGATTTTCCTGGTCGTGTCAGGACTGTACGCTGTCTGCAATGGCTTTGAAATCCGCGACATCAAGGGAGCACGAACAGTCGTGCCATTCCGATTTGCCTCAGCTTTCGGCTTCGCAGCCCGAGTCTCCCCACGTCCGAGGACATGCGAAACACTCGAATCGATGAAGAACGAAGAGATCCCACGATCCGATAACCTCTGCAGGTTCTGGGCGGTAATCCGCGTCCCTTTACCCAGCAGAAGCAACTGCGAATTTCCGCCATCGAAGATAGCAGCTGGAAGAATGATTCCGGGTTGCAGATCAGACAGATTGAGCTTGGTATGGCTGGCCATGGGAGTAAGGTCGTAGAGGGATATTCCGGTAGGTGGAAAACACTCTCAAACCTAGCCCACACTTTCTCCGAGTAAGGAATTGCTCTTCAATCAAGCACATGTTCCTTAAAATGAGCGCCACGAAGGATCATCAAAATCGGTCCCGCATCCGGTACTGATTTCAGCGATTTTCCAGCTCTTAACGCGTAGGCCCATTCGCATCAACGCATTACGAAACGATCAATTCACTCAGTGGTCCAACCCCGCCCAGCGTTGTGAAGCCCAGCGGATACTGATTCAGCAGTGCTCGAATATCGTCAGGAGAAATCTGCTTAATTGTCTGCAGATCCTGGTCAACAGTTCGATATTCCCTTCGGTAAAGCCACGCGTGTCCCAGCGACGACAGTCGGCCCATCGGCCGCTCGCTCTTCATCACGACACGCGACGAGATCTTATTGCGAGCCTGCGTCAGCTCTTCTTCGGTCACACCATTCGCATTCACATCAGCAAAGATCTCTTCAATTCGTTTCAGATTATCCCCGACCTGCCCGGGTTCACTGCAGAAGTACAGCATGTACGACCCGCAGTCGAGGTATTCGTGATAGCCCAGATCGGCAGACTCTGCATGACCCGGATCGACTAGATCCCAGAACAGCCGACTTCCAGAGTCATCCCCGACGACGACAGAGAGAATCTCTGCCGCAAAATCCAACGGCGTCAACGAAACCGGCGGCGCAGGTGTCATGAACATCATGTGCTGCTGGAGGCTGTCCGGTTGCGTGATGAAATACTTCCCGCCCGTTGGCTTGGCTTCTTGGCGATCGAGAAGTCCCATTCCGCCGGGCCACTTTGCGCAGTATGTCTCTGCCAGTTTCCGAACTTCGTCCCAGGTTGTGTTGCCTGTCACGACGAGCGTGATATTGCCTGTGTGATAGCGGGCAGCATGGTACTCGCGCATCTGCTGAGCTGTCAGATTCTGGATGCTCTCAACAGAACCGAGCACGCTTTGACTGAGCGGATGGTCGCCGAAGTGGTGACGCATGGCGAGATCATAGGCCTTGAACGATGGCATATCGTCATACATGCCAATCTCTTCGAGAATAACCTTCTTCTCCATATTGAAGTCATCATCCCGCAGCGACGGAAACAAAATATCAGACAGCAGGGAGAAAATATCGGGCAGATACTCCGGCAGGACGGCACCGTAAAACAGCGTCGTTTCTTCGCTCGTCGAGGCGTTGTACTTGGCACCGATATCGTCAAACTTGCGGTTCACGTCCCAGGCGGAAAGTCGCTCGGTCCCTTTGAAGACCATGTGCTCCAGGAAGTGACTGACTCCCGAAACCGCAGCTGTTTCATCGCGCGATCCTGTTCGCACGTAAAACCCGATCGCCACGCTGTGAACCGATGGATTGAGTTCCGCGATGATCGACAGGCCGTTATCAAGCT
>SXPC01000223.1 GCA_005778225.1 Planctomyces sp.
CGGTCCTTCCGACGTTCCAGGATGCCGAGTTCTTTAAGCACCTCGTCGATGCGCTGCTTGCGATGTGACGAACTCAATCCATACAGGCGAGACTGGTGCAGCAGGTTCTCATCAACCGTCAGCTTAGGGTCCAGACTCGGCGATTGAAACGTAACCCCCAGCAGCCGACGAACCTGATCGGCCTGCGACTTCAAATCATGACCGAGAATGCTGACATCACCTGACTGCAACGGCAGCAACGTCGACAGCAAGCGAAACAATGTCGTCTTGCCCGAACCATTCGGCCCTAAAAGCCCAAAGAGTTTCCCCGCAGGAACATCGATTGAAAGCTCGCGGAGAGCAGCACGACTGCCGTACGCAAAGGAAACTTGACTCAGGGAGATCGCAGTCGTCGTCATGGAATCAATGTCCGCTGTAAGCAGTCAGCGGCTTGTCAGAAGCAGTGGTGTCCGGCGTGACCTGTAGATTCGGATCGTTGACGTAATACTGCGTCGACAGATCCGGGTAAAGCGAAATAGGCAGCAGGATCGCCATGGAAATCGTCGGAGCCAACAGGAGATACTTCCAGCCCCCTTCGAACTTCACATGCATGAAATACAGGATGACGTAAATCGCCTTGGCGAGCGCGACCGACATCGCAATCGCGACAATCAATACCTTCAATCCTGAAAACGGAATGAAATCGGCTGCCACCGAGACCAGCGTCAAACCACACAACGTCAGGAAAATCGGCATATAGTTAGCCGAGTCATGGTGTTCGTCGAAGGCGGGACTGGCTTCGGTGTGTGTCATTGGTCGTTGTCTCGGGCAGCAATTATTTAGAAATTACGTTGAGTGGCGAAATCCGCCAGCTCTTCGAGAATATCGCGAGCCGGGCTGGCAGGCAACACTTGAAGCTCCTGACGGGCGTTGGCTGCAAACTCGAACGCCTTCTGCTGCGTGTATTCCAACGCGTCGCTGGTCGCAAGATAGGTCATCAGCTGCTTGACCGATTGTTCGTCCGGCTGAGAAAGAAGCTCTCGAATGACCTGCCCCTGCTCCGGCGTTGATTGAGAAAGCAGCCTGATCAGCGGCAGAGTAAGTTTCTGTTTTTGAAGGTCCGTCCCCAGCGTTTTGCCAGTTTCCCCTTCTGTCCCGGTCATGTCCAGGACGTCGTCGGCGATCTGAAACGCCATGCCCAGAAGATGACCGTATTGAGTCATCGCTTTGACAACTTCATCCGCCCCATCGGCATAGAGGGCACCAAGTTCGCAGGCGACTGCACACAACTCACCCGTCTTGCCATCAATAATGCGGAAATATTCGTCTTCGCTCAGATCGAAATTCCCTCGGCTGCGAATCTGTGACAGTTCCCCTTCGCAAACGATATTCGTCGAGCGACCAATCAATCGGCAGGCTCGCGTCGTCTCAAGTGAGGCAGCCAGATGAAACGCGTGGGTGAAAAGGTAATCGCCAAACAAAACGCTCGTCTCGTTGTTCCAGCGGTTATTCAGGGTCGCAACGTGTCGACGAGTCTCCGCTTCATCCAGAACATCATCATGGACCAGCGTCGCAGTATGAATCATCTCGACGACGGCAGCCAGAGTATAGTGAGCCGGGTTGATGTCTCGAACAGCTTTGGCGGTCAGAAGCAACAGAATCGGGCGAAGCCGTTTGCCGGTGAAGCGGGCCGCGTGAGCCAGCAAGTCTTCGACGTAACCATTTTGAGATTTCAGTTCCGCATGGAAGACCTTCTCGACCTCCAGAAGATCAGCCCCGATCAGATGCCTGATGCGGCCGAAAAGCTCATGCTGAAGTGTCGATGTAGACATGATTCACTCAAATGGCAATGGTTGTTTGCGACCCGCCTATCAGACGCCTTAACAGGCATCCCGATACTCGTCTGCTGTGCAGGATGACAGGCTAATGTAGACGATCAATCGACGTTTTCCTAGTCCATGCAGGAACTTGTGTTGATCATCCCTTCCAGCTCATCAACCGGAATTCGAGTGGCAACATTAACAGGCAAACCAAGCCAAAGAAAAGTTAAGACATAACCAGATGTCCATGATCAAGCATTACGTCGTACGCGTAAAATCCCCTGACTTCCCTCCCGATTTCGAGACGAGTCGAACATCGGTGATTTCCATCCCGCGGTCAATCGCTTTGCACATATCGTAAACCGTCAACGCCGCCGTCGTCACTGCCGTCAATGCTTCCATCTCGACGCCGGTTTTTGCTGTCACCTTCACGGTCGCCGTGATCTGGACCGCTCTCTCAGAGGTCATCTCAAACCCAACTGTCACCCCCTCCAGCGGCAGCGGATGACACAGCGGAATCAGGTGAGACGTCTGCTTGGCCCCCATAATCCCCGCCAGTCGAGCCACTTCCAGGACATCCCCTTTGGCAAACGCCTTGTCCTGAATTTTCCGTAGCGTCTCCGCCTGCATCCTCACCGTCGCCTCCGCAACCGCGACCCGCTGGGTAACGCCCTTCTCCCCCACATCCACCATGCGGGAAGCACCAGTTTCATCAAAATGAGTCAATTCCGACATCAAGAAAACTCGTTCTAATTCTGTCCCTTCTCCCTCGGGGAGAAGGTGTCGGCGCTTCGACGACGGATGAGGGAATGCGCCAGGCGAGAGTAGACAACGGGAGCACACCGTCGACTGGCATCACTTCTCACAACTGCGAATACGGCACATCAAACGTATTCCCATCCTTCATATTCCCCGATTCATACCCCTTTTGAAACCACTTCATCCGTTGTTCACTCGTGCCGTGGGTAAAGGAATCAGGCTGGACGTAACCTTGTGACTGCTTTTGAAGACGGTCGTCGCCAATCGCTTGTGCCGCATTGATCGCTTCTCGCAGATCACCGTTTTCCAGGATGTCTTTCATCTGCTGAGCATGATGGGCCCAGACCCCCGCGAGGAAATCGGCCTGCAGTTCCAGTCGTACAGACAACTGATTCTGCTCCTCTTCCGACACCCGACCACGCATCGAGTCGACTTTGGACGTGAAGCCCGTGAGTCGCTGGACATGGTGACCGACTTCGTGAGCGATCACATACGCCTGTGCAAAATCCCCTTCCGCACCAAACCGGTTTTGAAGTTCGTTGTAGAAGCTCAGATCAATATAAACCTTCTGATCAGCCGGGCAGTAAAACGGCCCGGTTGCCGATGAGGCGTACCCACAACCCGACTGGGTCGACTGCGAAAACAGAACCAATGTTGGCTCGCGATACTGCTCATTGAGCTGCTCTTGAAAAACCTTATGCCAGACATCTTCCGTATCAGCAAAAACGACTTTCACAAAACTGGCCAGTTCGTTCTCTTCCGGCGTGATTTCATGCTCACCCCCTTGCTGCTGCTGAACAACTGCAGGTCCCTGCTGCAGGACGACACGGAGGATTTGACCGAAATCCGCTCCGCTGAACCAGAGAATCGCGACCATGATCAACAGGCCCATCCCCCCACCGACGCCGCCGACCATGCGTTGTCCGGGTTGTCCTCGTCGATCGTCTACATTCGAGCTTTCTCGTCGTCCTTGCCAGCGCATGGGTGTCGTCCTGTGAGTGGATGGGATGGTGGAGAGACGATTTTAGACACTACCACAGTCGCATCGCACGCGCAAACTCAGCGATTTTTGTGCTTGGCCTCATGACTCACGACTCAAGCCTCATGACCTTCCCCGCCATGGTCCATTCGCCTCATCACACCCAGTTCTGAACCGGCGGGAAATACAGCCAGAAGATCAGCGCAACTGGCGAGGCATACATAATGCTGTCGAGGATATCCAGAATCCCGCCAAAGCCCGGCATGAGTTTGCTGGAATCCTTCTGGCCGAGGTCGCGTTTGATCAGAGATTCAAACAGGTCTCCCACGATCCCGACAACGCCCAGGACAAGACCATACACAGCCGACCAGAGAATCGGACAGCGCGTCCAGGTCGGGTCAAACATTTTCGGCGCCAGCGACAGCCACAAAACAGACAGCAGCGTCGAACCGATCAGTGCACCACGAAATCCCCACCAGGTTTTGGCAGGACTGAGCCGTGGCGTCATCTTGTTTTTTCCAAACATGCGTCCGAAGGCATAAGCGCCGATATCGCCCCCCTTCGTCGCGATGATCACGGACGTCAGAATCAGATAGCCAGCGTTCGGGCTGATGACCCACCGAAACTGGGCCAGAATCGACAGTAACAGCCCGACATAAACTAGACACAACAACTCCGCCGCGACGACCGTCAGGTTCTGCCCCGGCGCTCGATAGCGGTGCGTCGATGCAAAGAAGATCGCCATCACCCCCACCGAGAACGTCACCAGCAACTGGGCGATATTCGCCATCGGCGTGAACGTCGCAAGCCCCGCTGACGAGGCCACCGGGAGGAACCAGTTCGAAGCAATCAAGACCGCCACCAGAGATTGAATCAGCGTCGGACGAATCGTAATCCCGCTGACTCGAAACAGATGGAGCATCTCGCGCGTCGAGCCAAACCCCAGCCCCAACCCGACCGCCAGCAGAATCGGAGCAGCGGCTCCGATCGCATGGTCAGCCGCAAAAACGACCAGCAGCATCGCGATCACAATCATCGAAACAATCACTCGTTTCAGCAAACCCCGTGACTGACGACCAGACGCAGTCGCCGCCTGATCAGCGATCGGAACAGTAGGAATCGTCATGACGTCACACTTTTTGCAGCAGCAGGCGACGAAGTCGATTCAACAGCAGCAGCTTGATCCTTGAGTCCACCAAAGCGTCGTTCTCGACCAGCGTATTCCAGAAGCGCCTGATGAAAATCTGGCACTCGAAACTCCGGCCAGAATTTCTGCGTGACATAAATCTCCGCGTAACTGATCTGCCACAATAGGAAGTTACTGATCCTCATTTCACCCGCCGTCCGGATCAGCAAATCGGGATCGACCATGCCAGACGTCTGCAAAGCAGCTGACACCGTCTCGTCGTTGATCTCATCGGGAGAAATCTCTCCCCCCTGCACCCGGGTCGCGATATTCCGAATCGCGGAAACAATCTCCTGGCGACTGCCATAGTTGAGCGCCAAGCACAGCTTCATACCGGTATTGTTCGTCGTCAGTTGACGAGTCAGTTCGACCTCTTGAATCACAGCCGGCCCGAGCTGATCGACATCGCCGATCGTCGAGAACCGGATGTTCTGATCGACAATCAGCTTGCGTTCCTGAACCAGGAAGTGTCGCAAGAGGCTCATCAGGAAGTCGAATTCGGTCTTCGGGCGCTTCCAGTTTTCACTCGAGAAACAATACA
>SXPC01000224.1 GCA_005778225.1 Planctomyces sp.
CCCGTCATCGCCACCAGACGTCCTCCCTTCTGGTACTCACGAATGAGTTCCAGTTTCGCTTCAGGCGTTGCTTCCGCCAGGTAATCATCCACCCCCGCCTCCGCAGCAATCGCTGCGGCTGTGAGAGGGTTATCTCCGGTAATCATGATCGTCTTGATCCCCATCTGACGCAGTTCTGCAAACCGCTCCTTAATCCCCCCTTTGACGATGTCCTTCAACTCGATCACTCCAAGCACCTGACTGTCGCGACAAACAACCAGCGGCGTGCTCCCCGCCTTCGATAGGCTTTGAACCGTCGACTTCACATCCTCCGGCATCTTCCCGCCACGCTCAGAGACGTAATTCGAGATCGCATCAAACGCCCCCTTTCGAATCTCATGCCCCTCAACATCCACACCGCTCATTCTCGTCCGAGCCGAGAACTCAATGTACTTCAACTGCAACTTCTCCAGGTCCACGCCGCGCAGCCCATAGCGAGTCTTCGCCAGCACCGCGATACTTCGCCCCTCGGCCGTCTCATCGGCAATCGATGACAGATGAGCGGCTTCGACGAGATCACTCTCCTGAACACCAGACGCAGCCACGAACTGACTCGCCTGACGATTCCCCAGCGTAATCGTCCCCGTTTTATCCAGCAGCAGAACATCGATATCCCCAGCCGCCTCCACTGCGCGACCAGACATCGCGATGACGTTTGCTTGATTGAGCCGATTCATGCCCGCAATACCGATCGCAGACAAGAGCGCCCCAATCGTCGTCGGTGCAAGACACACAAACAACGCCACCAGCACCGTCAAACTGATCGGCGTCCCCTGCTCCGACACCAGCACACTATAGATCGAGTAAGGCAACAGCGTCGAAACCACCAGCAGAAAGATAAACGTCAACCCCGCCAGCAGGATCGCCAGCGCAATCTCATTCGGCGTCTTCTGTCGCTTCGCTCCCTCGACCATCGCAATCATGCGATCCAGAAAACTCTGCCCCGGCAGTGACGTCACACGCACGACCAGCCAGTCCGAAATAACCCGCGTCCCACCCGTGACTGCACTTCGATCCCCGCCACTCTCGCGCACAACCGGTGCACTCTCCCCGGTGATCGCACTCTCATCGACAGAGGCGACCCCTTCGACGACTTCCCCATCCGTCGGAATCGTCTCACCAGCCTTGACAATGATCAGATCATCCAGCTTCAACAAGGTCGCTGACACTTCCTCTGTCGCCCCCTTCCTGCCATTGAGCAGCTTATTCGCGATCACCGTCGTACGACTTTTACGAAGAGTCGCCGCCTGAGCTTTCCCTTGTCCCTCCGCGATCGCCTCCGCAAAGTTCGCGAACAGAACAGTAAACCACAACCAGACCATCACGCCGAAGATGAACCCAGTCGATTCACCCGCAGTCGGATTTCCCATCGCATTCACCCACAGAATCGTCGTGAGAATGCTCCCCACGAAAACAGTAAACATCACCGGATTGCGAACCTGCACCCGCGGGTCCAATTTCATAAACGACGCAAGGATGGCATCCACCATCACCTTGCTACTAAAAAAGCTCGACTGAGAAATCGACATATGAATTGTCCTATGTAGCTGCGTAATAAAATTGACTGAGGGCAACACGGGAGGGCGAACCTCCCGTGTGAGCCGCTTCTTTGCGTTGCGACACTCTAACTCTGAGCAGAACTTCGATGGCCTCGAAGGTTTCTTCTACGGGCTAGAGCAACTGGCATCGATTTGCTGATTGGAATGTTGCAACGCGGGACAACGGCTCGGACGGAGCCTCGCCCTCCCGGTTGCAAAGACAGAACAGGCAAACAGCCTCATGCAGAAATCAGTATCAGGTGTTCAACAATCGGCCCCAAAGCCAGCGAGGGGAGAAAGCTCAACGCCCCCACCAGCATTACGACAGAAATCAGTAAGAACACAAACAGCGGCGTATGCGTCGGAAGCGTTCCCGGCCCCACCGGCACGCTCTTCTTCGCAGCCAGTGATCCTGCAATCGCCAGCACCGGCAGCATCACCCAGAAGCGCCCGACGAGCATGCAGACTCCCAACAGACCGTTGTAAAACGGCGTGTTAGCACCCAGACCGGCGAACGCACTTCCGTTGTTATTACTCGCCGACGAGAACGCATATAGAACTTCGCTGAAACCATGAGCCCCAGGATTGAAGATCGTCGCACGCCCCTGCTCAGCCGAGACCGCGATCGCCGTTCCGACCAACACCATCACACATGGCGCCAGGATCACCAGCGATGCCATCTTCATCTCATACGCACCAATCTTCTTCCCGATGTACTCTGGCGTGCGCCCGACCATCAGTCCAGAAATAAACACGGCGACTATGGCAAAGACCACCATTCCGTAGAGTCCCGAACCAGCCCCCCCAAAGATGACCTCACCCAACTGCATCAGCACCATTGGAACCATCCCACCCAGCGGCGTGTACGAATCATGCATCGAGTTCACCGAGCCATTCGAAGCCGCTGTCGTCGCCGTCGCCCAAATGACAGAGTTCGCAATTCCAAAGCGAGTCTCTTTCCCTTCCATATTCCCACCCGACTGCAATTCGCTGGCAGTCTGATCAACACCCAGACCAGCGAGAGCCGGATTGCCAGCCTGCTCGAAGACATACGTCAGTCCAAGGAAACCGACAAAGACAAATGTCATGGCAAGCAGAATCGCCCACCCTTGTCGCGTATCTCCCACCATCTCGCCGAACGTGTAACATAATGCCGCAGGAATCAGCAGAATCGAAATCATCTCCAGGAAATTGGACCAGGGTGTCGGATTCTCCAACGGGTGAGCCGAGTTGACATTGAAGAACCCGCCCCCATTCGTCCCCAACTGTTTGATCGCAATCTGCGAAGCGGCAGGCCCCAGCGCAATCGTCTGCGTCGCGACAGATTCTCCCTCCGCATTCGTTACTGGTTCTTTCAGTTCGACGCTCGCGTAGTTATCAAACGTCTGCACAACACCCTGCGAAACCAGCATTACCGCCAGTAACAAAGACAAAGGCAGCAACACATACATCACGCTCCGAGTCATATCGACCCAGAAATTGCCGATCGTCGTCGAGTTTTTCCGGCTAAAGCCACGAGCCAATGCGACAACAACGGCGATCCCAACCGCAGCCGAGACAAAATTCTGCACATTCAAAAACAACATCTGCGTGAGGTAACTCATCGTCGATTCCCCGCCATACCCCTGCCAGTTCGTATTCGTGACGAAACTGATCGCGGTATTGAACGACGAATCCGGCGTTACCCCCGCCATCCCCGCAGGATTCAACGGCAGCATTCCCTGCATCCGTTGCAACAGATAGCCGAATAAAATACCGACGAGACTGAACGCAATCACCGCCAGTGAATACTGCTTCCACATCATCTCGTCATCACGACGAACCCCGCACAGCCGATAGAACAACGATTCCACCGGTCCCAGGACATTTTCCAAACCAGGAACACGTCGCGTGAACACCATCGTCATGTATCGCCCCAGCGGCACAACACACGCCAGCAGCACACCGACATAAAAAACCATTTGAAACAACGCATTCGACGTCATGAGAAAATCTCCGGCTTAAGCAACGCGACGATCAGATAGATCGCCAGAACCACAGCAACAATGAGGGCGAGAACAGTCGTCCACACCATGACTATTCCTCCTGCTTCAAGCGGTCAAACAGCAGAACAAGCCCCCACGACGCCGCAAAAAACACCAGGGCCAGCAATATCCAAACAGCATCCATCCGAATCTCCTTCCACAAAGACTTGTGGGTTAATGTCGGATGAATCCTACCCCGCCGCATATCAAAAAGGGCTCAAAAGCCAGCCCGGAGATATCAAGACTTTATCAAGAAGAAATCAACATCTTCATCTTAGCCACGCCCTATCCCTTCTCCCCCGGGGAGAAGGTGGCGCCGCTTCGCCGACGGATGAGGGACCTCTGCGAATCTAATATAGCCGTATTCCGCCCTTCTCCCTTTACCTGGAAGCAAAGAGTTCGCCCTCGCCGATCAGGCGAGAGTGAACGACGCGGTAGTCTTCTCAGGAATGGCGCGAAGGGAGAATGAGGGTGAGCGATCGGCAAGAGTTCGTACTCATGACCGTATCAACTTCAGGCACGCATCATTTTTCAATCACAACCACAACGTACTTCGCACATAATCAATCATATCCCCAAACAGCACATACCCCAGACTCTTCTCTCCGCAATTAATCTTCGCCTTCACCTCCGCCCCAATCCGCCGGGCCGGCACGGTCTCTTTATCAAAGTCCACCTGCATGTCGACGACGTTCTTCTGCGCTTCCTGATCCGCATACGCCCGCGTCCCAATCGTCTTCAACGTCCCGTCGTACGCGATTGTCGGCTCCGTTGCAAGAATGAACGACGTATGCAGCGGCTGCTTCAAACGTGCCTGCTCAGCCATTAGATGCCCCATACGGTAATCATCCAACTGCAACTCCAGATGCCATGGCCCATCGGGATCCATCACTTCCAACAGAACTTCGCCGCGAGTGACCGGTCGGTGACGCAGAATCTGCTCCAACTGGAACGTCGCGACAACGCCATCAATCGTCGACTTCACAACCAGATCATCCAGTCGCGACGACAGTATCTCCTGCTGACGCTGCAGGTGTTCGATCTCGACGAGCGCCTCAGCCAGTTGTCCTTCCAGTTCAAGAATATCCTGCTCAGAACCCTGACGCATGTTCGACTCTCGCGTCGCGCGAAGTGTTCTGACAAGTGTCAATTTCTCCTGCAGCATATTTCGAACACGCAGCTCTTCCGACTCAAGTTCCTTATTTCGCAACTTGACCAGCGCCTGTCCAACCTTGACGGTATCGCCATCCCCCACGAGAACCGATTCCACTTCTGCATCCCAGGGCGCAAAGACCTCTCTTTGCTCGACCGGCATCAATTTGCCTGTCGCCGTCACACGATAGGCCCATGGCACGTAGGTCAAAATCAAACTGATCGCGACCACAGCCAGAATCGCCGCCAGCGACTTTCCAAACTGCTTGCGATAGCACCACGAGATCGTCCGTCCAATCGATCGCCAGACGCTGTACATCGGCAGGTCTTCAACGCGACGCAGTTGCTCCAGCACGCCTGCTGTGTGCAAACTGGTCAGTTCGAGCACTTCGCGTCGTGACTTCTCAAAACGGTCATCATGGAGATTCTCGACCACCAGATATCCCAGCGTCTTCGCGGGATTCTCAACCTTGCGATTCGGCAGCGCCTGCTGGTCAGTCACCTTTCCAAGGCGGATCGGCTGGATCGCAATCATGCGAGTCGAAGAAACCTGCAGATAATCACTGAGCGGCACCGACGTCGCATCATTGCCTTCGATCTGTCGATCCGGATAGACGAACTGACGATCCCGATTGCGCATCGACCTCAGCAGTTTCTTCAGCTTGAGCATCATCGTCGACCGCTTTTGCAGCTTCGACGAATTACTCGCTGCAACGAGTTCAATCTGTCGCCCGCGCTGGATGGCAAAATACGCCCGGTCGACTCCCAACAGCGTCGGCAGTTCGTTCGCCAGAAAGAACCCCAACGCCGTACTGTCTTTCTGACGAGACAACTCCAGCAAAAGTGGCTCAAAACGACTCCAGAACGCGGATTGATCGATCTTCAAATGCTGTGTCTGCAGAGATCCCAGATAGACGGCCAGCAGTTGAGAAGCATAGTCCAGAAATTCTCGCACCGCATCGGACGCTTCTCGCGTCAGAGACGACGTGAAGACCAGCTCAATCACACCCCGGACTTCCGTTCCTTCCCGAATCGGCTTCAAGCACGTCGTTAATCGCAAGCCGGTTTGTTCGTTCAACACGACTTCGCGAGTCGTCACCATTTCCTGTTGCAGCGCCGCCTTCATCGAATCGCGATGATGCTGGCCAAACTCAGGCGTGAGCAGCGGCTTGAGCGCTTCCCAGCTGTCTTCGAATCCGATCTGCAGATTGCCGTGTTCATTGAATCGCCAGAAGACCGCCGTCGTCGCACCGGTCGCCGTCCTCAGCAGAGCCAGAAACTCCTTGAAGAACTGAGCCGGTGGAATCTGTGCTTCGATGTGTCTCTCCATCTGCGACAGCGATTTTCGCTGCGAAGGACTGAGGAGACTGACATTAGGGAGAGTCGGCATTTTCGATAGACCTGACAAGACAAACGATGGACTAGAGTCGGAATGTGAAGAGTTGTTGACAGGCACGCCAAAGCCAGCCAGCGATGGAACGCTGATAACTGATCATGCGAGCCTGCCCTCGCATTCCGTGGAGAAACTGAGTCTCTGGCGGCAGATCCGCCACAACTTGATAATGGGCTCCCGGCAGCGTTTCCTTCTGCATGGCACCCGTCGTCGTCACAAGGTAGCCGCCAAAACGATTCGAAAGCGCCGTCGGTGCTTCGTTGATCTGACGGTGACCAATCTGGACGACAGGGGTTTCATGGTAGACGCCCGGCATATGCTCATGACGAAGATGCACAAGTCGCCCGATCTCGATCTCATTGCGATCATCCTGATCAAACAACAAAACCGCCTGCATCTCATTCCCGGGGGCAATTGTCAGCAGCGGAACGCCGGTCTCAACCCAGGCCCCCACTTGTCTCGGCTCGAGCAAATGCCCGGACCAGATCGGAAGCTTTCCACTTTGCTTTCGTGAGGGATCTTCGTAGGGCTCACTTGCCAGGACCGTCCCTGCAACCGGAGCGATAACAATCAGGTCCGCCAGTTGTCGCTCAAGTGATTGTATCTGGCCTTGAACGGTGGCAATCTGCTCAGAAATGAGCTGTCGCTCTGAATGGTCATTCGCAGCCCGGGCCTGCTTCATTTTCACTTCATTGATTGCAAGTTCCTGCTGAGCTTCGCGCAGCTGATCCTCAAGATCAGGATTCTCAAACTCCAACAGCGTCTGACCTGCACTAACCTGATCCCCCGGCCGGGCATGGATTTTTGTCAGCCGACCTGCGACGTGCGTTTTGACTTCCGTCGAGTCTTTCGCTTCGATGCTGTACCCCGTCTTGATCCACCAGGGGACAGGCACAAAAACCACAAAGCAGACAACAGCGATCACGCCGATCACGCTCGCTGCAAACCGCGCCTTATGCAGCGGCTGCATCTGAGTCGTCTTCGCCGCCGCCTGCATGCTGCGGACAACACCGTAGGTCATCATCGTGATACTGATCCCCGTCAAAACAAACGCGAAATTGTGAGATCCATATGGTTTCAGGAACTGGTACAGAAAGATCATGATCGAGAACGTCAACATCCAACGGTACACCCATGCAGCGACCGCATACAAGGCAAATAAACTGTTCGCATCCGTCGGCGACTGACCATCAATTGGAGTGTCTGTTCCCAGACAGTACCTGCAGAACCACCGCTGAAGTGCCTGATCTGCCTGTTGCTTCAGGTTGGGAATTTCGAGGTAATCGCTCAGGATGTAATAACCATCGAAACGAACCAGTGGATTGAGATTGAAGACCGCGTTCGTAATCACCGTCACCAGGAAAATGTTGACGCAAAGCTGGTGGACGACTCCCTCATCGGTCCACCACCACAGGTAGAACGCGATCGCTGACAGAACCATCTCGATCCCGGTTCCCGCTGCGCTGATAGCAATCCGATGCCACTTGTTCTTCAGCATCCATGAGTCGGTCACGTCGCAGTACAGCGTTGGTGAGAGCATCAAGACCATCACGCCGATTTTATGAACGTCCGCACCGAAGTAACGGCAGACATAGGCGTGCCCTAGTTCGTGAATGAACTTGGTCACTGCAATCGAAGCCCACAGATAAGGCAGGTTATGCCCCTGGAAGAACGAGTAGAAGTTCGGCAGCCGTGCGGAAAAGGCAGAATATTCCCGGGCAATCAGGAACAAGGCACTCAGGCAGAACATCGCCAGGATGAACAGCACAACGGGATGAAACAGAATGCGAACGAAAGGAAACGTCGCCGTCAAAAACCGGTCAGGATTCCAGCCAGGCAGTTTCAGAAACAACAGATTGGAAGCAACCTGAAAGAACTCTTTTCGCTGAGCCTCCCGGTGCAGGATAACGAGTTCTTCCCCTCGATACGGACGCGTACTCCGGAGCAGTCCGTTCTTCTGCATCTCCTCGACCATCTTCACCAGGGAAGAATGCGTGATGACAGCACGAGGATCACTCGAACGCGCCAATGAAAGCAGTTCATCAAACGTGGCTGGTTGTTCAAGTCTCGTCAGAACGGCAAATTGAACTTTCGTCAGTCGATGATACGCCAGCGCGAGTGGGTCTTTAATGACGAAACATGGCTCACCCTGGAAATCGACCTCCGCAACGATGAGATCACGCCGCGTCAGCAGAGGCAGCGCCGGCTCGCCGTCATCCGCAGCGCGCCACGGCTCCGCGAGCGGATCATTCGCCCGGTTGCCTGTTAGACGCTGCGATTTATTGACGATCGACACGGACAATCCTCGACTAATTTTTACCAACAGCGGCAACCGGCGTTTCTTCGGCTTCTTTGAGCATAATACGCATCTGAGCCCTCAAACCCGGGTAAAGCACCCGGTGTTCATTGTCGACCTCCGCCCAGATCCGAACTTCTTCCGTCACCGGCTGCGCGACAACATCAATGAACTGAATCGTGCCCTTTAGAATCGGGGCATCTTTGTTTTTAACGCTGGCTGTCGTCATCGCGGAAACTTCGACCGGTGCCCCCACACGAATTTTCTGAGCCACAGCCATCGGCACGAACGCCTCGATCTTGAGACGGTCAACATTCACAATCTCCATCACGGGATCGCCCTGCTGCAGCGCTTCCCCCACCGACTTAAATTTCTTGACGACCACTCCCTTGATCGGCGAGCAAAAGTCATGTGCTTTGAGCTTGGCCAGCGCGACGGCATGTTCAAGGACCTTCAAATCCTGCTCATGAATAGATTGCTCTTCTTCCAGAGTCGCTTTGTCGAGTGCTAACTTGACACGGAGCATTTCCTGCTCGGTCAGAACATTGGTGTTTTTATTGGCACGGTGAGCCAGATCCAGCTCCGTCTTGGCCACGTCTTTATTCTTGACGGCCATCCGCACGATGATGTCATTCTTCGAGTCAACGAACGCGCGACGTTCTTCGGCGAGCTGCTCTTCATTGCGAAGCTGAGCCACCAGTTGACCGACTTCAACCAGATCCCCTTCTTTGACATCGATCTTCCCGAGGATCGCCAGACGATCGGATGCCAGGACGACATGATCGATCAGATGCACACCACAATCGCTGATCACGATGACCGCCGGCTCAGGCTGCGGTTTGACAGACTGTGCATAACCAGCGTTCGAGATCAATGAAGTCATTGCCAGACCGGCGATGACGAAGCTTCGAGAAACTGCTTGAAAAAAGATTGTTCGATATCCCCTGATCGTGGGCTGCGTTATCGGGAGGGCGAACCTCCGTGTGAGCCGCTTCTTTGCGTTGCGAAACTCCAACTGTGAATCGAACTCCGATGGCCTCGAAGTCCCTGCAGGGCTTTTGACATCGATTCGTTGATGCATTGATGCAACGCGGGACAGCGGCTCGGACGGAGCCTCGCCCTCCCGTAGCTTTCCCCAGGAATTTGTAAACAGACTCTTAATCATCTTCATAATGCTCCAGGGTAAACGACCAGCCGAGTCGCTTGTACGACTTGAGCTGTTCCTGTTCGTGTTTAAACATCCGGCCGCGTTGTTTGTAATCACGTCGCTCGATCCGGCGCTGCTCACGTTTGAATGCGTTAAAGTAAGAAGGGCTCAATTCGCCATTCTGATCGGGTCGGGCAGAACGCAGCAGACGAAGTCGAACTTCCACAGGTCGCTGATCGAATAACTCATCTTCAAGGGAAACATAGAACTGACAACTTCCCGGATCGCCTTGTCTCGCGGAACGCCCGACGAGCTGACGATCGATCCGCGCTGAGGCATGAACCTCGGTCGCGATGACATGCAGTCCGCCGGCTTCCCGGACTTCGGGCGTTAACTTGATATCGGTCCCGCGCCCCGCCATGTTGGTGGCAATCGTGACTGACTTGGGTCGACCTGCCTGGGAGACGATTTCTGCCTCGATCGATTCGTGCCGCGCGTTGAGAATCCTCAGCCAGACCCCTTGAGCGTGCAGTGCTTCGGCGAGCATCTCAGAGGCCATGATCGATGGCGTCCCGATCAGAACGGCCTGCCCGTTGGCAACCCGCTCTTTGACGTCCGTTGCAATCGCAACATACTTGGCTTTGAGACTGACAAAAACGCGAGGGGGAAGAGTCTCCCGTCGGTTTTTGCGGTTCGTTGGAATCGTCTGCGTTTTCAGTCGATAGATCCGGCGCAATTCCCGACGGGCATTCCAGGCGGTCCCCGTCATCCCTCCAACATAACGATATTGTCGGAAGAAGCTTTGCACCGTGATTTTTGCAGCTGTCTTGGTTTCGGGGGAAAGAACGACGTGCTCTTTCATCTCGATGCACTGATGCAGACCCTGCTGGAGCTTTCGACCTTCCAGAGGGCGTCCAGTGGAAGCATCCGTCAGGACGATTTCGTCTTTTTTGACTTCGTAATGCTGGTCTCGATGGTAGCAGAAGCACGCCGTCAGCATTCGTTCGACCCATGTCAGCAGACGATCGAGATGCGTTGGCGGCAGCCACATCGGCTTGGGAGCCAGGACAATTTTCCGTTCGCCAACTTCAGTGATATAGGCCTGACGGAATCGCGTATCGATGATGTAATCGACATCTCGCTCAAGGACGCGAACCTGTTCGAGACACCAGGCCAGCAGGTGACGAGTCTCTTTCGAGACCTCCTTGGCCTGACCGATGATCAAGGGAGTCCGGGCATCATCGATCAGGATGCTGTCCGCCTCATCAACCAGACAGGCAAACAGCGGTCGCTGGACAACGCACAATTTCCCTGATCCATAGCCTGAATGGAGATCCCGTCGAATCGTGGATAATTCGGTCTCTGGACCGAGCTTCATTCGGTCTCGCAGAAAGTCGAATCCGAACTCCTTAGCCGTGCCGTAGGTGATGTCGCTTTGATAGGCGAGTTGCCGAGGTTCGCTGTAGGGCTCCATTTCAGCCGTCAGGCAGCCGACGGACAAACCGAGGTAAAGGTAGACATCTCGCAATTCCTCAGCATCGCGTTGGGCCAGATAGTCGTTCGTGGTAATGACATGACAGCCATGCCCCATTAACCCCCACATAGCAGCCGCCTGAACAGCGGTCACCGTCTTGCCTTCGCCAGTCGCCATTTCAGCGATACTGCCCGTCGAGATCGAATACCCACCAGCGATCTGAACGGGAAAAAGACTGATTCCCAGAACCCGCTTGATCGCCAGATAGACCAGCGAGAAGACTTCGGGGCGAACCACGTCAATTTTGTTGACGTCCTGCATTTCTTCGCGGACATGCTCCAGCATGGAGACAAACTGGTGCGATGAGCAATTCTCAATCTGCGCAACTCGATGCAGCACTTGATGTACGAACCGACGAGTGCGTCGTTTCAAGGCTATCGATTGGTTGTAACTGAGAAGATGCACGGCGTGCCGTTATCTGAGGCGTGAAGGAATTCGTTACAAGAGTATTCAGGATGTGATCGCAAGAACACATGCCTCGACAATTGTAAGGTTCGACTGACTCTTAAAACAAATCCTACTTCGCATTTTTGGAAATTTCTGCTGTTTGAAATGTCGTCAGACCACCCTGCTCGATCCGGACGGCAAAAACAGCCGGTGGACAATATTCAACAAATCCGCAAGTCGTCTTTCTGACGCGTTTTAGATTGACTCCCTCTTCGAAACCGATCAAGCTCAACGTGCACGCTCACGATAGCCGCCGAGGTCTTGGTTGAAACAGGAGTCCGCAGAAGTATGTCGGTTAACGAACTCGCCCAGAAGCTGGGAGATGCCTGTTACGGATTGCTGGCAATCAACTTCCTCTGGGGACTTTACTGCTGCGTGCTCATCTGGAGGCGCGTTGGTCAACTCCGTTTCAAGAATGAAGAAGTCGAAACTGCCTTTGTTGACGATGTTTCCGATCTGGTGAAGCAGAAAAACTGGGACGAGGCGATCAACACCTGCGACTATGATTATCGAGCCGTGCCACGCCTGACCCTCGTCATGTTGACCAACCGCGATCTCGATTTGAGCCTGCTCCGACAACTCGTCACCAGCAAACTTCAGCGGGAAATTCTCACCGATATCGAACGACGCCTCAGCTGGATCGTCACCGTAATCAAGAGCGGGCCTCTGCTCGGACTGTTTGGAACGGTTCTCGGGATGATGGCGGCATTCGGTCGAATCGGAACCGGGGAGAAGGTCCAGCCTTCTCAGATCGCCGACGAAATCAGCGTCGCGTTGATCTGTACGGCGATGGGACTGGCGACGGCGATTCCTCTCGGATATGTCCTCTCCACATTGAACAACCGCTTCCGGGACCTGCAGGAAGCCATGAACGGCAGCCTGACTCGCCTGCTCGATGTCATTTCAAAGAACAGCAGTTCATCGCGCAGATAGGCCGTTTAGCCGTTTAGTAAGGTGCTGGTGAGTCTTCGAACCGCACCAAATGAGTATTCGAACGTCAAGTTGTCTCTGAGAACGGATTTGGTGCGGTTCACAAAGCCTCACCAGCACCCTACGAAGTAAAAGCAACCGTATGCATTCCACCGGAAGTCTCTTTGACGGAGCAGCAGAGACTTCGCTGCTTCCGAAAAAGAAAGCTCATGATGAAGCCAATTTCGACATCACCGCGATGATCGATCTGGTGTTCATGATGAACATTTTCTTTCTGGTCACGACGATCACGGCTGTTCTTGAGGAACTCGACCTCCCTGCTGCCACTCACGTCGTCGCTGCGGATCGGGATGACTCGGTGATCGTCTCCATACTGGCGAATAAAGATGGTCGCGAAGGCGGGGTCATTTACATCGGAGAAGCCAAGGGCGGCAAAGGGCTCGTCGATCCTGCTGAACAGGAAAGACAGGTCAACGCTGCTATCGAGGATGGTTTGCGAAATAATCAGACCACTGTTTTGATCAAGGCCGAGAAAGGCGTACGACTGCGAGATATCGCGAAAGTCTCCGGCTGGGCCTCGACTCATGCTGGAACCGAACTGAAACTCGCCGTCCTAGAGAAGGAATAATATTCTGCGATGCTGCGATTCTCCTGCGATCAATGTGGACAGAAGCTGCGCGTTGCGGATCCGGAGAAGCGCGTCTCGGTCACATGCCCGAAGTGCAGCCATGAAATTTCGCTGGCCGGTCTGATCGAAAATCCGCTCACCGCTGACAGCGACCTGGCGATCGAGAATTCTCCACGGGAGAATCGGTCCCTTGAATCGCCGCGCGATGAAAACCCGCTCGAAAATCCTGAAGATCATCCAGAACCTCCCGAACAACCGCTCTCCAAAGTGCGGTTTTCTGTCGATCACGAAGACCTGATCGACATGACCGCGATGGTCGACATCGTCTTTTTCCTTCTCATTTACTTCCTGGTGACTTCGTTTCAAGGCCTCGACTCAGCCATCCCGATGCCGAAGGTCGATGCCCAGCAGGCGGAGGGTGCATCTGCACAGGCCAGTGAGCCAAGTACACTCGATGAGTTTGAGGAAGACGACGAATACATCGTTGTCCACATCGACGAAGACGACCAAATCGATGTCGAAGGGACAGAAGTTTTTGGACTGAATGAATTGCGGCGCAAAATTGGAGAGCTACGTGATTCGGTTCCGCATCCTGACAAGCTCATGGTTGTCGGTCACGGGAATGCCAGCCATGGCGTCATGGTGAGCGTGCTCGATATTGGTCACGATGCCCAGTTGAAGCGTGTCCGGATGATCGTGACAGATGTTGTCGAAGATTAGACTCACGGCATCGTCTCGAACCCAGTAAGGCGCCCTTGAATTCATCGAACTTCTGGCGTAGTGTATCAAACAGACTTAAACGGATAAGAAAACTCTTTCCCGTTGCGTGTTTCTACCACATCAAACAGACCTGTCCTCTTCATCAAGATCGAACAGACTCGGTCTCCCAAAGGCATCCGATGTCCCAACTGCGACTGCATCTTTTCCTAGGATTGATGTCCTGCCTTCTCATCTTTCCTCATTTCTCGTTCGTCTCCAGATCTTATGCGCAAGACGCTCCCGAAGCCGCTGCTCAGCCTGCTGAGACACCTGCTCCAGAAGCTGCAGCCGGAGCAGAAGAAGCCCCGCCTGCCAAGAAGAAGAACATGCTGTTCTGGATCGCGGAAACGTCCGGATGGATCGGTGGCCTGCTGCTTCTGATATCGATTTACTTCGTCGCATTGATTACGAAACTGTTCGTCGATCTCCAGGCGGAGAAAATTGTCCCTTCGGAACTGATGCAAAAGCTCAATGATCTGCTGGGAAAGAAGGACTATCAGGGGATTTATAACACCGCAAAAGCGGATGACAGTGAGACGGGTCAGCTGATCGCAGCGGGGATGCAATCGCTGTCGTCTGGCATCTCGGAATCGCGGGAATCGATCGACCGCCTGGGCGAAGTGATCACCGTCGACATGGAAAAACGCATCAGTATGCTCGCGGTCATTGGCTCGCTGGGCCCGATGATCGGACTGCTGGGAACGCTGAAAGGGATGATTGCGAGCTTCTCGGTCATCGCGATGTCGGAAACTCAGTTGAAAGCCAGCGAAGTTGCGGGTGGTATTTCCGAGGCCCTTCTGGTCACGTTTGAAGGGGTCGCGCTTTCAGTTCCCGCGATCTTCTTCTTCGCCGTTTTCAAAAACCGGGTCTCGGTGCTGACAGTCCAGGCGATGACGATCTCTGAAGACTTTGTTCGTCGGGTTTATCTCGCCTCTCGCGCCAAACCGACCGCTGAATGATATTCAACAGGAGAATCTCATGTCAGCTAGTCATTCAGGCAGCGATGGTCCGAATTTGACTCCGATCCTCGACATGGTCTTCCAACTGATCACATTCTTCATGCTTGTGATCAACTTCAAGGGGACAGCGATGGATATGTCACTGCAACTCCCCGTCTTGGGTTCTGCCCGACCGCTGGAGTATCAGGGGCAGACAGAGCCTTTGCTTCTCAACATCACCTCTGCGGGCCAGGTCATGGCATACGGTCAGGAAATCGATCCTGCGACCTTCATCTCGAACGAAGCCAAGATTTACCGGACTCGCATGGGGCAGGACATTAACAGCAAAGAAGAAATCAAGTCGCCAGTCGTCCTCCGTGCCGATCAATCAGTGGCATATGAAAAACTGGATGCCGTCATGCGACTGTGTCAGGAAAATGGCTTTGTCCACTTCGCGCTGAGCGCCATGACTCGCGGCGAGGAGGGCAAATAACATGCGTCGACGCAAAAAACGAGGCGGTTCCGAAGTCGAGATCAATCTCGCCGCCATGCTCGATATGGCGTTCCAGCTACTGGCATTCTTCATTCTGACGTTCCGCCCTGCCCCGATTGAAGGACACCTTCAACTTCACATGCCACCGCCGGTTCCTCTGACGAACGTCGCGCAGGAAATCGACAAAGAGAACACCGAGGGTCAGGGAGTCAACGAAGCATTCCTGACCAAGCTCGATCTCTATCTCTTTTCGGACGGTAGTGGAGACATCTCACGAATTGCCGTCGGCTCGCGATCCCAGTTTGTCGTCAAAGGCAAGCTGACGGCTGAAAAACTCGATACGCTGAGCAGTTCAATTGGCGCATTTTTTGGTCCCGATTCTGACTTTGATCGCGTACAACTGGTTGTAGATAAGCGCCTCAGATACGACAATCTGATGCGTGTGATTGACGTTTGCACGCAGCAGAAATTAGCGAACGGTGAACCGCTGCTTCGAATTTCGTTCGTTGATCTGCTAAATCCGGATACTGAGTAGATGCGACGCAGAATAGCCCGTCCATTTGGATCTTCGATCACAGCGGCTCGCGCCTTCTCGCTGATCCTGCTGCTCGGTGTCCTGTGGATGCTCTACAACTCGATCAGTCGGCCAGAGACCTGGAAATGGTTTGCCGACGATCAACCGCAAGCGGCTTTGGTCACGACGACGCCTTCCGATCCAAATGACAAACCCATCCTCATTGATGGAGTCACCGATCTCGACGAACAGGAGATCACCGAGTTTGACTCAAAGAAGTCGCTGATCACTGACCGCACACCACTCCGCGGTCACGAGATGGATACTTATTGGCAGTTCATGGTCTGGAGTTGCGCTCAGCCGTTTTCTGAAATGCACTCACGCGCTCAACCCGAGCCAGCTGTTTCCGCATTGTGGGAGAAGCCCGGCAGTTACCGGGGCAAGCTGATCAATCTCCGGCTGCATGTTCGTCGTGTTCTGAAGTACGACGCACCTGCCAACCCTGTCGGATTAAAAGACATCTATGAAGTCTGGGGATGGAGCGACCTGTCGCGATCATTCCCCTACGTCGTCGTCGTGCCTGAACTGCCTCCGGGGTTTCCGGTCGGGAACGAAGTGGAAGTCGACGCCGACTTTTCGGGCTATTTTCTGAAGATCATGGCCTATGCCGCGTATGACAAAAACCGCGGTGCTCCGCTGATGATCGGTCGATTGCATGCCTCAGGCCTCGGTTCTGGTTCCCGGGAGAATGTCTCAGAAGCGCTCGACGAAACCTGGTTCTACATCGTGGCAGGAATCACATTCTTGCTCGTTGGCGGTTACATGTGGAGTCGATGGCAATCCAAGCCGCCACGGAGAACCCTCTCGAACTCAACTGTGGATTTGAATTGGATGCAAGAAGGATCCAATCCAAGCAAACCGACGGGCAATGAGGGACCGAATGATCCGTTTCAGTTCGACATCAAAGAATAGGCCAGATTGGTAGCAGAGTAGAAGCCGTTAACGCCAGATCAGCCAGAAGCAGACAACCGCCAGCGCGATGCGGTAATAACCAAACGGTGCTAAGCCGTAGCTGTTAAGCAGTTTGATCATAAATTTGATGCTCAGAACAGCCGCGACGAAGGCGACAACCAGCGCAATGATCGGCGAGACAATGCCGAATTGCTCGATGATGATTCCACCACTGTCCTTGGCTTCTAGGACCGTCGCAGCCGTCAGCGTGACGAACCCCAGCAGGAAGCTGAACTCGACGGCGGCGGACAATTTCAATCCAGCCCATAAACCTCCCAGGATCGTCGCCAAGCTTCGACTGAAGCCGGGAAACAGGGCAACGCATTGTGCAAAGCCGATCAGCAAAGCCTGTTTCCAGTTGAGGTCGGTCAGTTCCTTGCCGCTGGCTTCCCCCTTTTTCACAATCGTATTCGCAACCGCGAGAATGAGGATACCGCCGACCAGAAGTGCCCAGGCAACCGGTTCAGGACCAAACAGGTATTCTTTGATCTTGTGACGGAGAACCAATCCGATCACCGCAGCTGGCAGGAACGCAATCACCACATTCACGAACAACCGACGCCCGGCCAGATCGCCGCCGAAGACGCCTCGGAACATCGATTGAAGTCGGCCGAAATACAGGAAGACGACGGCGAGGATGGCACCACTTTGGATGCAAATCGCGAGAGCATCATCCGCTGCTTTCTTCTCCGCAGTTTCTGCCTGGCCTAACGCATGCTGCACCAGGACGAGATGCCCGGTGGAACTGACGGGAAGGTATTCGGTGGCACCCTCGACAACTCCCAGAAGAACTGCTTCCCAGACGGGCAGGCCGGGGTGATCGGGAGTTGGAGACGTTTCTGCTGGTGTCTCTTGTGCGATGGCAGAGGACGTCAGGCAGAGTGTGAGGAGCAAGGTGGTCAGGAATCGCATTTGAAGTCATTTCCAAAGCTGTGGTCACGCTGATCGGCGATTCGAACGCGGGTTTGGACAGTCCGCTTCTCCGGTCAGGCGACCTCATCCGTCTGGATGAGTCAGGTCAGGGAGGCAGGATGCAGACAACAGCTTGACTATTGGCGGTAGCGTTGCAAACCCCGAAGCGTCATTTTTCCGAGAATCAGGCGTGGTAGCAGATCGGTTTTTACGTATTTCTCGCAGTTGAGGCAGTAAACATCAGCCATCATTTGTGAGTTCTGACTGCACCTCAACTCACGTCATCTGCTCAAATCAGACTTTGAGGGGCAGGAAGAACCAGACGACCAGCAGAGCTGAGCAGGCGACGCAGGCCAAAGCAGACAGTCGGACATTGACGACAGACTGTGTTGCGACGGAGGATTCAGAAACCGTATACAGCTTCGAAATCATCGTCAGATAATAGACGGCTGCGATCGCTGCGGTGATTGTCATTACGACAGCAGAGGTGCTCAGCAGGACGTTGGATGCCGTCACTACCGTCAGCAGGATCTGGAACTTCGCCCAGAAGCCAGCGGTGAGCGGAACGCCGATGAGGCTCAACAGGCAGATCGTCATGGCGAACGTGATCCACGGCCGGCGTGAGCTCATGCCCTGAAGATCATTCAGAGAGAGGGCAACCTTGGGATCGCCCGTGATCGTGTTCAAACCGCCGAAGATCCCCGCGGTCATGACCAGATAAGCCGCCAGATAAATCATCACCACGCCAGGTGACGTGCTTAGTGTCAGACAAGCCAGAACCCCCAAGAGCAAGTAGCCGGTATGCGCCACACTCGAATAGGCCAGTAGACGTTTGACGTCGACTTGAACCAGAGCCAGCACGTTTCCGACGATCATAGTGACAAGCGCCAGCGTCGCGAGACTGACGTAAACCGAGGTCGGCATCACTTCGAGCGTGCTGCCGCCGAGAAGTCGAATCATCGCGAGGAAACCGGCGATCTTGGGGATCATCGCCATCAGGGAAGCCATCGGCAGCGAAGTTCCCGTGAAAACGTCGGGGGCATAATAGTGAAACGGAACTGCGGTGATTCGGAATGCCAGGCTGGCGAGGATCAGAACCATCGCAACTTGCGGCAGGATCGGGCCAGCGGCTTCAGACGTCGCAGCAGCGACAATCGCGTCGAGTGATGTGGTCCCGGCGATGCCATACAGATACGAGGCACCCATCAGGAACAGCGACGATGCCAACGCACTCAGCGAGAAGTACTTAAGGGCGGCTTCGAGACCGGCTTTGTCATCGCGGCTCATGGCGAGCAGGATCGTGGTCGGGATACTGACAAGTTCCAGACCCAGGAAGACGGTCGTCAGGTCATTGGCGGCAGCGAGAACGATCAGTCCCGAGAGGAGCAGGAGCAGACAGCCATGGAATTCAGAGGCGAAGCGTCGAGGAGTCGTGCCGTGGACAATCAGAACGAACAGAGCACCCGCGAGCATGGAGAGGTGAGTCCCCCAATAGCTGACGAAGTCCTGTCGGAACAGGCCGTCGGCTGCTACGGTCGTCGAACTGGCCGACGATGCCCAGACTCCCCAGATGATCGCGATCGCGAGGAATGAGATCCAGCCGAACAGATCGCTAGACGGCGTCGACGACGTCTCCGAAGACTGGCTAGCGCCCACCTTGGAGAACATTCCCAGAATGAGAAGAAACAGTCCGGCAGCCATTAAAGCAACGCCGGGCATTATCGAAGCGATCATTGCATTACCTTTGAAGCTAAGGGGCTCTCAGTCGCCGAATACGCCAGGTTGCCATCAGCCTCACGCTCATCGGCGGCCAAAGCAGCATTACCTTCAATACGTTTGTAAACATTCGTCAGACCTTCCACATCGGCTCGCAAATGAGTCGTTGCAGTCTGAGGGAACACACCAATAAACAGCGAGACAACAGCGAGCACTACCATCGGCAGCGCTTC
>SXPC01000225.1 GCA_005778225.1 Planctomyces sp.
AGTAGTCGAAGTCGCAGGCCTGCCCAATGACGATAGGGCCGGAACCGATGATGAGGATCTTCTTGAGGTCGGTACGTTTAGGCACGGGCGCAGATTTCTTACTGTGGATTCGGGCGAGTATTCAGCCATGAAGCAGAACAACACTGCTTCATTGACAGTCACTTCAGGACGTCAAAATTCAGGCGGCGCGTAAGTTCAGCCACGCGCGAGCGCAAATTTCATCAAAGGTATCAAGAGGGCGCCGAGATTCAAGCGCACGCGCTGGGAACGTCGTAAGAATTCATGGTGGCTGATCTGTTTGAGCAATTTCAGTTTGGCAGTGCCGAAGCGATGCTGAGCCCAGTGTTGTCATTTTTCAGGCGGGAGTTACGATCTTCCGCAGTCGTTCGCCTCTTCTTTTTGAAAGCATCCTGTTGTGCCTAAAGCCTCCCCTGCCCCAAAGAAATCGACCGGCCTTCGCTACTGGCTGTTCAAATCCGAGCCCACGGCCTACTCCATCGACGATCTGGCCCGCGACAAGAAAACGTACTGGGACGGCGTTCGCAACTATCAGGCCCGCAACATGTTGCGTGACGAAGTCAAGAAAGGTGACCTCGTTTTCTGCTACCACAGCAACGCCGAGCCGATGGCGATTGTGGGAATCATGGAAATTGTGAAAGAGTCTTACGTCGATCACTCTGCATTCGATAAGAACGACGAATGCCATTACGATCCGAAAAGCAATCCGGATAACCCCGCCTGGGTGATGGTTGATGTGAAATTCGTCGAGAAGTTCGCAACGCCTGTGACCCGGGAGATGCTGAAGGATAATCCCGTCACAGCCGACATGATGGTGATGAAGAAAGGCTCTCGCCTTTCGATCCAGCCGGTCACCAAAGAGGAATGGGATGCGGTGTTGAAGCTCGCCGGTAAATGATTCCCACCTGCGCCACCTTCTCTCTGTTCTTTCAGAGAGAAGGGCAAACATCATCTCATCGGAGTTGAGAAATGATTAAAGCTTAGTAGCTGCCGCCGGTTGAGCCGAAGCTGCCGTACGAGCCGTAACCACCGAACTGGATCGAAGAGACAGGAGCTCCGACCGAGCCATAGCTGCCGTATCCACCGTAGCTACCGCCAGTTGAACCGTAGCCGCCGCTTGAACCACCGGTTGAGCCGTAGCTGCCAGCGCTGCCGCCTGAGCTGCCATTGTGTCGGTGCTTGTGACGGAAGTGACCACGACGACCGCCGCCTGAGCTGCCGCCGGTTGAACCGTAGTCATCGGCGTATCCGCCGCTGGAACCGCCGGTTGAGCCATAGGTGTCGCCACCGTAGGAACCGTAGGTATCGCCAGTCGATCCGCCGCTTGAGCCGTGGCCACGGTGACGGAACAGACCAGCGGTCGCTGGTGACAGTGAGCTGGCACCAATGACCAACGCGAGTGTTGTGCAAAGAACGATCTTGGACATTCGAGGCTTCTCCAAAGTAGCATAGACAGAATTGTCATGAATCGCGCGAATCGCTCGCGCGGAATGTTCAGTACGTGAGTATTGTAATTGTTACATGGCACATGCAAGATGCGGGGTATACGCCGATATGAGAATCTGGATAATTTCGCGTGATACATCGGAACGCATGAATTCGACTCATCATGTGTGGCTAATCTGATACCAATGATTCACCTGACGCAACTATCTCCGAAGTCTTGTGACAGCTGTGGCTTATGCTGCGAAGGCATTGGTTCGCCTGTCCTCGAATACGCAACACGGTACACCGGCTACGTACCGCCGCGACCAGTCGGTATGACCCCGGAGCTGATTGAGGAGATCGAGTTCCATTTCTCCGGGCTTTGCAGGGGGCAGGAGCCGCTGGAACGCTGTTTGTGGTTTGACCCAGTGGCGAGAGGGTGTCGCCATTACGACCTTCGGCCCCAGATTTGCCGTGATTATGAGCTTGGAGGCACTTCGTGTCTTTTGAGCCGAAAGAAGTGGTTGGAGGAGCAGCCAAAGGCCGATGTATCAACAAAAACTGATGCGTCGTCTTTCCTTTGATCTTATTGAGCCTATAATTGACGCATCAAGTAACTCAATTGGGAATCTTTCGGCGATGAGACAGCCTTTCCGCTGACCACGAATGCAAGAGGTGACATCATGACGCAAATGTTGAAACCAGAAGAACAAACGACGACCCCACGAGATGACAACTTCGTTGAAGTTGCCCTGAGGCTCTCCGGCAAAAGCGAGGAAGAAGCACGGACAACCGGGGAGATGGATCGAGCGGACGACCAGCTCGAAAAGATGTTTGATAAGAAATATCAGACGATCGGCAGCCCGATTCACAAAGCTGTCTGGGATGACGAAGTCGATGTGGACCTTTTCAAACCGCATCCGACGCAAGTCGATGAGCATACCCAGCGTGTCATGGATCATTCGATCGACGTTGTCAGGCGTCATAAGGCAGCCGGGACACTCTTGAACGAACAGAACAAAATCAGCCAACAGGCCCTTCAGGACCTTGCGCAAGCCGGTTACTGGGGCATGTTGGTTGACCGGTCTTTTGGAGGCGCGGGCGCCCCGTTCCGCGTCTTCTCCAAGTTCTTGACGCGGATGGCGACCGTCGACCCGACAGTCGCGGGTTTAGGCTCCGTCCACGGCTGTATTGGTGCCGTCGATCCCATCCGCGCTTTTGGTAACGATGAGCAACAGGCTCAATATCTGCCCAAGCTGGCGGACGGCGAGAAGCTGTCTGGTTTCGCGCTGACGGAGCCCGCGGCGGGTTCCGATCTGACAGCGCTCAAGACGACTGCTGTTCTCGACGGCGATGATTATGTCGTCAATGGTGAGAAGCTGTTTATCACCAATGCGACCTTCGGACGAACGATTGGGCTTGTCTGCAAAATTGAGGGCATCCCAGCCGTTCTGATTGCTGATCTTCCCAAGGAAGAAAACGAACAGTTCCATTTGGTGAAGTATGGGATTCACGCCCTGCGTCACTCGTACAACAACGGGCTGGTTTTCAAAGACTTCCGCGTACCGAAGAAGAACCTGCTGGCCGTTCCAGCGGGTGACGGGCTGACGATTGCCTATCACGGCCTCAATCGTGGCCGCGTTGCCTTGTGTGCGACGGCAGCCGGGACGATGAGATTGATGATGGCGAACATGCTGCCGTGGGCGAAGTTTCGTCGGACGTATGGGAACCCGATTGATACGCGTGAACTGGTTCAAAAGCGCATTGGTAAACTGGCCGGGATGATCGTTGCTGCTGATGCACTCGTCGATTGGACAAGCTGGCTGCTTGATGAAGGATTTCGCGGCGAGATGGAATGCATCATCGCCAAGATCTTTGGCAGTGAATCACAAAAGGAAGCCGCCATTGAGCTGTTCATGAAAACGCACGGCGGTCGCGCCTTCCTTCACGGACACCTGTTCGGCGATTACGTCCATGAGTTCCTGGCCCCTTGTATCTACGAAGGGGAAGGCGAGATGCTCGGCATGGCGTTTCTCAAATCGCTGATCAAGGATCATGGTCGCAAGTATTATGAGCCGATTGGCAAAGCGATCGCGAAGGCGGGCATCAAGAATCCTAACCCGATGAACCCGATGCATGCCTGGGCGATCAAGGATGCTGCCATTCCCTATCTGGGATGGCGTATTGCCCAGAATCTGAACGGCTGGAAGAAGCTGAATTTCGGCGGGATGTCTGACGTCCTGGCAGAACATGCTTCCTACGCTGCTAACGAACTACAGAGTTCTCGTTTTGCCGTCGATGGCCTGATGCAGAAGTATCAGCTCAAGCTGGCGGATCGTCAGTGTTCGATGGCGGATGCGTCGTTGAGAATTCAGAATCTCGTCACGATGCTCGTGACGGCTTTATGGGCCGACGCCCAAGGCAACGAGCTTCATGCGACGGCAGCGGACGTCATGTGCCAGGAGCTCAAGCAGCGAATCACAGGTAGGAAACTTGGTGCGAAGTACTACCGTACGGTCACCAAACTCGGGGCTGCGATCGCTGAGGGCGGGTATTCCGACATTGCAGGAATCGATCCGGAACCGATCTTGATGAAGTACTAACGGACGCGAATAATTTGATATTCAAACGGCAGGCTCAGGCGACTTTAGTGGCCTGGGCCTGTTTCGGTTTACAGACGACCCAGCCATCTGGATACGGAAAAATTCAAGGTTCGAGTTGAATGGGAATACTCAGAAGTTTTTTCATGACCTCATGGACTGGCTTTTGTTCAAAGGCGTTGGAAGTGACGAGAACCGCTTCTTTCCGGGTTGGTATGAAGCAGACGGCACAGTACCACATGGTGTTACTGCCATTATGAAACAACACCGGCTCGGGCTTGTTCGGAAAGAAGATGACCCAGCCAGCCGCGTAACGATCAGGGCCGGGGGTATGGAGTGCTTTCAGCGTTTCTTCCGTGAGGCCGAGAGGATTGGATTCGGCGGAGAAGTGCGCGACGATGAATTTTGACCAATCTTCCAGGCTGGCATGAACAGTCCCAGCTGGGCCGAGAAATGGTGGATTGTCTCCTTCGACAGCAGCAGGCACCTTCATCGCGTTGCGAACATGCCCGTAGGGTTGTGTCACGTTTTTACTCGACTTGACAGGGCCAAAGCCAGCCGACTTCATCCCCAGCGGCTCGAAGATCTGCTCTCGCATGAGAGTTTCCCAGGCCTTGCCGGACTGACGTTCGAGTAGATGCCCGAGCAGGATATAGCCCAGGTTGGAATAAGTATCATTGGTATCGGGTGCGTACTCGGGAGCTTCTTTTAGAACAGGCTGTAAAACATCACGGCGTTGCTTGATCTTCCCCTGCTCATCTTTGACTGCTCTCTTCAGGAGCATCTCTGTGACGGAGGCATTGGCTTTCAGACCACTGCGATGATGAAGCAGCTGCTTGACCGTGACTGTTTTGAAATCGTTGTGAATCTCCCAGTCAGCCAGTAGCTCACCGAGCGTCGAATCGAACTTGAGTTCACCACGCTGGACGGCCAGTCCGATCAATGTTCCTGTCATTGCTTTAGTGCAGGAACCGAGGTGGAACAGGTCTTGATCCGTGATGAGATTCTCTTTGCGATGGTGTCGCTTCCCGGCGGTTGCCTGGGCTTTGATTTTCCCGTCGTGGACAACGAGAACTCCCATGCCGCCGGGATGCTCGTGTTTCTCGATGACTTTCGTCAGCAGCGTCTTTAGACTCACTGCCGTGATTTCTTCGGCGGAAACAGAAACGCCGCAGGCCAGCAGTACCGTAACTATAGCAATCATGGCCATCTGAGATTTCATGCACAGCCAGTTCAGTTTGCAGGGAAAGAGTGAGCGACAGAGGTATCGATGAACTCGATCAGGAGTTTACGATAAGCGTCCTTGTCTCTTACATCCAGTCCCATATGAGTTGCGTCTTCGAAGATTTTGAGTGTCGATTGGGCTTTGACGACTTCATGAAGAGCTTGTGCTTCGCTGGGTCTGGCGTGGACATCCTGGTCGCCTGCCAGGATTAACACCGGAACATCCGCTGGTATCCCGGAAATCGACTTCAGTGGCGAGATCTTATCAAACTGGGGAAGAACAGTGAGGGCAGCCAGTCGCAGACTGCGATAGGCAAAGGCATCAAGGTAATCAGGCAGCATGTTCTGACAGCGATTCCAGACAGCCGTCTGCAAATCCTGATAGGGACATTCCAGAATATAGGCGCGGGCGCGCTGGCCGAGTTCCTGTGCTGCAAACACCGCTGCGGCAGATCCCAGCGACTGTCCCCAGACGACCAGTGACTGGTCCGGGTGATTCGCTCTCAGCCAGTCCTGACACGCAAGCACGTCCCGCTGAGCTGAATAGCCGAAGTCATTGCGATCACCTTGTGAATCTCCATGTGCACGCAGCGAGGGAATCATCACAGAGTAACCGGCTTTGAGAAGCCATTGGATATGATGCTCGGCGGCGGATCGGCTCGCGAAATTGCCGTGGAGGAGAAGAATGACAGGTTTGCCTGACTGACCAGGAAAGTACCAGGCGCCGATCTCAAGGTCGTCGCTGGTGCGAAGGCGGAGATTCTCGTAGGTGACGTCTTTCAGGAGTCGCGGGGTCTCGGTTGAAAGGCGCGGTGCCCGACGACTCGTCAAGTAGTTGGTAACCAGCAGGCTCAGTCCAAGCCATAGCGTGATGACCAGCGACGACGACCAGAAGAGTCGTCGGCTGAGTCGTTTTCGGACGGGTAAACTCTCGTGAGGTGTCTGTGCGTGTGACATGAGTTAGTAAATGCTCGGGGACCATCTTTTTGAGACTGGTAATTTAAGCATTTACTACGCGACTGACTGTGGGGTTTCAGTCATTTCCATAGCTTGGGTCATCAGATCGCGATATCGTTTCGTCAGTTCGTCCTTCGAGAGTTCTTCTTTGTTTGTCGAGATCGTCCAGCTGTGGCCGAAGGGGTCCATGACGCAGCCAGAGCGGTCGCCGTAGAACTGATCCTGGACGGGACGGACTTCTTTGGCTCCTGCTGCAATCGCGTTTGCGAAGGTCGCGTCGACGTCTTCAGTGTAGATCATCAGGCTGACAGGTGACCCGCCGAGGGTCAGTGGGCAACGGGCATTCCAGGCCGGATTTTCTTCTGCGAGCATGACGACGGAATCGCCGATGCGGATTTCCGCGTGGCCAACGACGCCGTCGAGGCCTTCCAGACGCAGCTGTTCCTTCGCGCCAAATGCTTTCTCGTAGAATTGAATCGCTTGGGGAGCATCGCGAACGATGATGTAAGGGGTGACCGAATGGTAGCCTGGGGGGATAGGACTTGGCATCGTCGGGTCTCCTCATCAGTCGAGTGGATAGAAGCAGCGAGCGTTTCACTTGAACTTGTTCGCTTGAGTTTACCCCTTGCTGGAGTGGATACAAGTTTTTGTCGAAAAAGGGAGATGATCGGCGGATGGCGTCGTTCCAGGTGCGTCGAAACCATCCGTGGAGAAATGCTGGTTTGATCCTCAACTGTGGCGGTGTTTGTCTGTTTCCCATTATACTGCACCCAAGACATTCCCCTGCCAGTAATCACCAACGAGCCGACAACGATGCCCGATGTCCCAGACTGGGTCGATGCAGGACGTGGACACACGCCTGATCTCAAATGGACCTTCAAAGCCGATGGTCCTTTGACCTCGATGAGGCTGACCCGCGAAACGTCCGAGCTTCATCTTACTGACGAAATCGGTGGGATTTATCGTCTGAGTTCGACGGGCAAGATGACCCAGATGACTCGTTTTCCACAGAAGATCCGTCTACTGACGTGGAGCGATAACGGGGCCTATGGCGCTGGCATCGTCGGCAACAATGTTCTCATCCGCTTCGATCGACAGTTCACTGCGATCTGGGAAGTCGAACTCAGCGTCGATTGTGAAGCGATCGCGATTGATGCTTACGGCCAGTTCACGGCTGTTGCTTTCAAAGACTCGGGGAACCTGGTTCTCGATCCCTACCACCAGAAGGTCGGCATCTTTCAGACAATGCGTCCGGTTAAGTACATGGAGTTCATTCAGGACGAACCTGCGATCGTCGTCGCAGCTGAGCATGGCATGATCGCGTGCTTCGATCTTGTTGGGAAAAGCATCTGGGATGAAAAGCTCTGGTCAAACGCTGGGGATCTTTCTTTGGCGCAGATCTCGCATCAGGTCTGGCTAGCGGGTTATATGCACGGCCTGCAGATCTTTGGCTTCCATGGCGAGACGGAAGGATCGTACCTCATCGAAGGTAATGCCTCCAAGGTCTCCGTCTCTGCCCGCGGCGACAAGATTGCGACCTTTACCATCGAGCAGAACCTGCTCTGGATGGACAAGGACAGCGAGATCATCTGGAGTACCCACGTCCCGTTCAACATCGCCTACCTGCAGGCCGACCCTCTCGGCCGGGAACTTATTCTGGCGGACCCTGAGGGCAAGGTGTACTGTCTGGCCTGGGAATAAAAATCTTGTCGGATTGCGAATTTTGTGCAAAAGTGTTGCATTAGCACTAGCAAAGCGTTTGAAATCTGGCGTAAATATCAGGTATGCGGTTCCTTGTTGCGACACTTCTGGCAGTGATTTACGCGTCCCAGGCGTTGATGGGGCATGCGGGGCTGCATTTATTGTCGGGGCATAGCCACTTTCTTGCTCAAGAGTCATCGGATACCGAGGCTCGCATTGTCAGTTGTTTTCATGCACCGGGCGACAAATCGCCTTGTGAGCATGATCACCATTGTTCGCATCACCATGCGACGCCCAGTTCGGATGATTCGCCGGTGCATGAGCATCATGGGGATCACAGCGAAGACGACTGTCAGATCTGTCATCATCTTGCTCATGCAGCTGTTCCATTTGTGCCTGCCTGTTTGATGGTTGAGCAGGGCTCTGTCCTTCCGCTCGATATGCCGCAGGAACGCTTTTATCATGCGGTAGTTGTTGCTTTGCCGCAGACTCGCGGTCCGCCTGCTTTCTTCGCCTGAAGACCGACTGCTTTTCCAGGTCGTTGCTGCTTGCGCATCTGTTTGACTGGGTCTCATTGACTGATTGCTCGCGCTCGAGTGATCCGTCTGACCTGTCGTGATGCCCTTCTGTCGTCAGTGACCGATCTGGAAGGCTGTCGTTCTTCACCAACACGTCTGTCACATTTCTTACACGTGTTTTTGCGGGGGAAGACGATGTCTATCGCGGATGTTCTTGAACGTAGCCCGTTGGTAATGCAGCAGAGACTCGAAGCTGCCAACTCGGCTTTGAATTACGATTTCTGTCCCTGGGCCAATCGTTGGGTGTACTGGATGAAGCACCCGCTGAGCGTGCTGACGAGCCTTCTGGTTTCGTCGGTTTTGTGCGGCGTTTATGTGAATCAGGTGGCGTTTGGATTTGCCGCCCTTGTGCTTGCATTGACGGTGCTCGGGGTGGTCTGGCCTTGGCTGTCTCTGTATGGGGTCGATTGCCGACTGGAATTCGATCGGCATCGTTGTCGAGTCGATCAGCCTGTCGCGATTCGCATTCATTTACGGAACAGATGGCCGTTCCCGGTGTGGGGAATGGAGCTCAAGAAGGGTTTCGTTCTTGATGACCATGACTCGAACGGGATTGCGATCGCCTGCTTGTGGGGATGGTCGACGAAGGTGGTGCAGTGGAATTTCCAGCCGCAGGTACGAGGAGAATTTCCGCGGCATGCACCCGCGCTCGAGACTGGGTTTCCATTTGGGTTGATCCGTCGTCAGAAGCCGGCGGTGTTCAATCACTCGCTGCTGGTGTGGCCGAAGGTGAGTTCTCTGCGTGGCATTCCAGAAACGAACAACCAGAGCCAGCCGGATGAACGCTTCTCCGATCGACGGATTGGTGATGCGGGCGATCTGTTAGGGACGCGTGGCTTTCGGCAGGGGGATTCTCTGCGTCGTATCCATTGGGGCCAGACGGCCAAGCATGGGCGTTTGATCGTGACGGAACGTCAGGCAGTAATTGGCACGGTGGTGCAGCTTCTGCCAGATCTTCACGGGGAGGCTCATTCGTCGGAGATGGGGAGTTCGAGCCTTGAATCGATGATTGAAATCATTGCGAGTATTGTGACCCTGCTGCACGACGAGCATCAGTATGCCGAATGCCTGATTGATGACCGGTGGTATCGAGTGGGTCAGAGTGATGCTGACTATCGATGTCTCATGGATGCGCTGGCGCGTGTTCCTGCGAATGGTTTTGCGAGCGCTTCCAAGGCGGGGCGGTGTGGATGTGATCGCTGCATGACACAGATTCGTCTTTCGACGCAGCTGTCGGGGAATGTTCGGTCGTCAGCCCGGTTCATGGGGCATGACATCGTCATGACGCCAGGAGAATCTGATGTGATGCATCAGCAGTTTGCCCGGGAATGGAAGAGGTTGTGCCATGTCGCTTGATACTCGACGGGACTTCACGAAGTTCTCCAGTCACCTGATCTGTATGTTTCTGGCGATGCTGTCATCGGCAGCGTTTGCGACGGTGGAGATTGACCGGGCGGCTTCTGTGTGGGGCGTGCGTGGCATGTTCGTTGTCGAATGTGTCGCGACTCTCCTGCTTGGATGGTATCTGCGGCGGGTTGCCATGCGGTTGTCGGTCCAGCCTGCGGTTTCGCCGATCCTCGTGATGGTCTTCCTGGGGAGTCTTCTTTTCGAGCCATTGTCAAGGATGGTGTTGGGAACAGGTCGACCGTTTGAAATGCTGTTAGGCTTCAGTTTGAAAAACACGGTGCTGGTGATGTCGGCGGCGGGTTGCTGGAGGAATTACCAGCAGTTGGCAGTGACGGCGAGCTTGTTCGTTCAGATGTTTGCGTTGACGTTGCTGCCGAATCATGTCTGGCCGATCACGCTGGGGTATGCCTTGATCTCGTTGTGGTGGCTGATGAACAGTCACTGGGAGCAGGTTTCGAAGCGACTTGGGAATGTCCACGGGGGGACAGGACAGGCTGTGCCGAGGAGCGTGATCTATGTTGTCCTGGGGATCTTCGTCGCGGTTGGAGCGACCGAACTATTGACCGACCGGGCAATGACGCGCCAGCTATCGGGGATTCTTCCGAGTTCCGGTGGAACGGGTGAGCATGATCATCCGTATGCACGAGACGGCGTCGGCGATGGTGATGCGCTGGTCGCGGGCAGCGAGAATATTCAGAGCTTCGCGCCGATCGAAGAGGCGCCGTTTAAATCGAGCGATGAGCCGAGTTTGTATGACGTTTACAGTGATGTTTATGAAGAGCCGGTGAAAGTCAAGAACCAGAATCGAGCGATTGCCCTGCCGAATCAGCAAATGGAGGATCTGTGCTGTCGGATGGCGAAGTCGGAGATGGCGGGGAGGGAGTTCTCGACTGTCCGGCAGCCTTCCAAGTCGCGTGCCGGGAAGATGAAGGATCTGAAATCAGAGGCGTTGTTTTATGTGGCAGGGCGGACGCCTTTGCATCTGCGTCAGGAACTTTTTGACCTTTATGACGGAACGACGTGGTATCCGGAAAATGGAGAAAAGATTGCGAGTCGACTGGTCGTTGAGGAGGTGAATGAGCGGCCTTGGATCACGCTGTCGAACCATGGGATGGCATACAAAAACTATGACATTTTCGCGGCCAAGGAATCGCATGCACTGAAGATCGCGCATCTTGATACGAACGTCATTCCTGCACCGAATCGCCTGCTTGCTGTCCACATCGATCAGATGGATGACCTCAGCCTGATCAAGGAAGTTCAGCATGGACTGCTGGCGCTCGAAGGGAAGCGGATACCAGCGATGTTGCCAGTGCATTTGAGTTCGCGCGTGCTGGATACCCGACGGGTTAATGAGCAGGTTCGCAGCTTCCCGCCAGTGACGGCGTCTCGCAAACTGCCGGAGGATCCACAGTTTGATCGAGTTCGGGAATTGGCCGATGGCTGGTCACAGGGAATTCCAAAGGGGACTGTGCAGATCGCGAAAATCATACAGGAGTTACAGGCTCGCTGTGCGTTGGACCGAATGGCGAAAGCATCTGAAGAGTCGAATTGCACGGTGTCTGATTTTCTGTTCGAGAAGCGATCCGGGCCTGACTATCAGTTTGCGTCCGCGACGGCGATCCTGCTGCGATCGCTGGGTTATGGGACACGCGTGGTGAGCGGGTATTATGTGAATCCGGACAAGTATGATCGGATATCACGTCACACTCCCGTGCACAAGGAAGACCTGCATTTCTGGGTGGAAGTTTACCTGGGTGCGAATCTCTGGATGACCGTCGAGCCGACGCCGGGATATGCGGTGCTCGGTCCACCTCCAACTGTCTGGGAACAGGCATGGGCAGTGGCTGCATCTGGAGTGAAGTGGATCATCCAGCACCGCTGGGGAGTCCTGGCGACCCTGCTGATTTGTGTTGCGATGTTTGTTACCCGCCTGTGGTGGATGGATGCGGCGAGAACGCTGGAATGGCGAGTGCGACGTTCTCGCGTGTCTTCGCAGCGAGTGATCGCTGCGCAAAGAATTCTCGAGCTGCGATTCTCTGCCATCGGTGCGCCTCGTCGCTCTTGTCAGACGTTTCATCAATGGGCTCGACAGCAAACGTTTCTTAACGAGGACGAAATGAATGAGTTGCTGGTCTTTGCCCGGGTCGTGGAGACGGCTCACTATGCGATGCTCGAAGGATTGCCTGATCGGGAACGCCTTGATGCTCAGTTCCATGCCGTCAGCCAGCGTGCGTTGTCCTGTTTCACTCTGAAGCGGTTACGTGCGGCTCGACGCTTACAGAGAAAAATGACGCTGGAATCGTCAGCTGTTGTGACTGCGTAAACACTCATTTATCAGACGAAAGCTATTCATGTCTTCTGTTTTGTTAGACACCTCTGTTGATTGCCATCGTAGCGATGTCGACTGTCTTACGCAGTTGCGTAAGGAATTGAATGCGATCCTCAAGGGAAAGCCCGACGTGATCGAGCAGGTGCTCGTCTGCCTGCTGTCGCGCGGGCATCTTCTGATTGAAGACAAGCCAGGACTGGGAAAAACGACGCTCGCCAAAGGACTGGCAGATGCGCTGGGCGGGCGGTTCGCGAGATTGCAGTGCACTCCTGACCTGTTGCCCAGCGATATCACGGGGTTCAATCTGTTCAATCAGAAGAATCATGAGTTCGAGTTTCGCGAAGGGCCGGTCTTCTCTGACATTCTCCTGGCCGATGAGATCAATCGCGCGACGCCGCGGACTCAGTCAGCGTTATTGGAAGCCATGGCAGAACGGCAGGTCACGGTGGATGGGGCTCGCTACGGGTTGCCCGATGAGTTTTTCGTTATGGCGACGCAGAATCCAACGGAACAGTTGGGAACGTATCCACTTCCGGAAGCACAGCTGGACCGCTTTGCGATGAAGTTGAGTATTGGCTATCCGCAGATGGACGATGAATTGCGTCTGCTTCAATCTGCGCTGGCAGATGGAGATTCGCGAGGGCGCGTCAAATGTCTGTTTTCGTCGGGGCAGCTGGCGAGCATTCAAAAAGACGTCACGAAGATTCATGTGGCTGAGAAGGTTCAGCGCTATCTCGTCCAGGTGGCTCAGAAGACGCGCAAGCATCCCCGCATTGTATTGGGGGTCAGTCCTCGCGGGTTGTTGATCTGGCAACGATGTCTTCAGGCTCGCGCGTACCTGGAACAACGCGACTTCGTCACGATCGATGATGCGCAATCACTGGCGATCCCGGTGCTGGGTGTGCGTCTGGGCCTCGATGATGTCAGCCCTGAATTTGTCCTCGAAGAGATCCTCCATCAAGTTGCAGTACCGGAGTGAACACGATGAGAACGACTGTTTTGATTTGTGGTTTGTTGTGTCTGGTTCTGGCAACGATGTCTGGATGTCAAACCTCCGCAGAGTCGACGGCAGAGGATGAGCATCTGGAGCATCATGTCCCTGATCACAAGCCGGCGTCGCTGGTTGTGGCTTGGGATCAGCTCAAGGTCAGGCTCGGTCACCTTCGCAGTGATGCGACGACTGAGGAATTCACCGAACTGCGCGACATCATCAACTGGCTGCCTGAGCTGGCAGCAGACTCTGACTTGAAGCATTCTCAATGGGATGAGGTTCATGCTATCAGCAAGCAGATGGAGTCGAGGACTTTGACCATGACTTCTGCGGTCGAGAATCGCGAGTCGCTGATTTCCCTGCTGGATCAACATAACGAGCTGCTTGCAAGTGCGGGGCGATCGACGCAGATTCGTCACGATGTCGAACATACCGATGTCGAACACATCAATGAAAAGGACGTGACGCATGATTGATGAAGGTGTTTTGTGGGGTGTCTGCCTGCGGTTTATTCAGTCCTCCTTACAGGCGGCTCCATTTGTTTTCACTGGGCTGTGTGTGATGGGGTTGTTGCATCGCATGCTGGGGCAGCAGCATACAAAGTGGCTGTTTGGCTCTAATACCGTCGGCTCGCTGTTTCAATCCTGGGTCATCGGGATGTTGCTGCCGGGGTGTTCGCTGGGAACGATTCCGATCGTCAAGCAGTTGCGGCGCAGCGGGATTGCCGTGGGGACGATCTTTGCGTTCGCGTTATCGTCGCCTTTGTTTGATCCACTATCGCTGCTCTATGGGCTGACGTTGTCGAAGCCAATGACGATTCTCTTGTTTGCAGGATTCTCACTCGTTGTGGTGACAATTTCGGGGGCGTTGTTCGATCGATGGTTTCCGAATACGGAAGTTGATATGCCGGAGCCGACATTAGCGCCGGCGGGTGTCAAGCGGCTGCTCTCAGTGCTTGTTGCTATGGCGAGAGAAGCGGTCAGCGGGACGATGGGGCTGATTCTGATCGGTCTGCTAGGGGCAGCTTTATTGAGTCTGTTTCTTCCGCCGGGAATTCTTCAGCGAACAATGGGGCATGACAATCCGGCCTCCCCGTTGCTGATGACCGGGATCGCTATTCCTGCCTATGCCACGCCGATGATGGCGATGGGCCAGTTGGGATCGATGTTTCAGCACGGCAACTCGATCGGTGCTGCCTTCATTCTTCTGATCTTTGGAGCAGGAGTCAACCTGGGGCTGATTGCGTGGATGTGGCTGAACTATGGATCCAAGAAGTGCCTGATCTGGATGTCGCTGATGATCTTTGTGGTGCTGACTATTTCGTATGGGATCGAGCGACCACTTTATCCGACCGAAATCGAGCCGGCTGATCACACTCATGCCTTTGATACGTACTGCCAGCCGTTTCATGTCGGACAGGCGCCGGTGATTGGATACCCCGCAGAGATCTGGAGGCGAATTCAACTGGAGTCGCAATCCTATGAACTCGTGGGGTTAGCGGGTTTGCTCTCGCTGGTCTTAATGGGGCTGGGACTCAAGGTGCTGGATCGCTATTGGGTGATCGAGACCTGGCTGATCAAGCAGCCTGTGCAGCTTAAGCCGAGTCGATGGGATGTGACGATCCCGGCGCCGGTGCTGACAGGGCTGGGGGTCGTGGTGATTGTGGCGTTTAGTGCCGTTGGTTGTCTGGCGTATTATCCGTCTCCTGAGGAGACGCTGGAGGAGCTGGTGCTCGCCAAGACGGAGGCATTTTCAGCAGCGACGTCTGGCGATCAAGGGCATGCACTTCACTGGCTGCCGATCTGCGAGAGCTGGAATCGGCGTCTTCAGGTCGGAACCTACCTGCGGTACTTTCGACTCAGTGATTATCATAGAATGAAGGCTCGAATCCTGAGGGATCGACTCGAGGAGTTGGAACACTTAGTAGAGAACGGGGAGGATCCAGACGTGATTCGCAAGCAGGTCAATGCGACGGACCTGGCGTTCCGACGCATGTCGAATGCTTATCGCACAGAATTGAAATGAGGCGGCCGCACCGAATGAAAATCCTACTCGTGCTGTACGAGGATTCGCCAGCACCCTACTCTTTTTCGTTCGTGTTCCAGGCAGAACGGAGTTCATGAACTTCGAGGGAATGGATCTTCGCTGTGCCGCCTCGAGATTCCAGTCGAAGCTGTTTGCTTTCCGGATTCAGATTGATTGGCATCGGAATGTAACAGAGGCCGTCGCTGGCGAAGATCTCCAGGCCCGTGCGGTCGCAGTAGATCGTGAGACGCTGTCTGCCGTTGCGAAGCGGGGCAGGCGCGCGATGACCTGCGACGATCAGTTCCTGCTTTGTGATGTCGTACTCGACGGGAACGTCACGGATATTAAGAACGACCTGTTTTGCATCAGCGGGCTCGAAATCGATGCGGAGTTCGACGAGCTCGGCGTTGATGTTTTTTAACGGGTTCTGGTCGTCTGTCTTGAGGGACTTCACGTCGAACTGATGTGTCTTGGTGCGGAGTGATTCGAGTTCCTTGAGTGGAGTGAAGGTCATCCTCGGGCCGTCACCTGTTTGTGTCAGCTTGAGTTCGAGCGGCAGGGACATACTCTGATTGAATGCCATTCCTGGCGTTTGTGTCTGCCACCATCCGATGAAAATACGCCTTCCATCGGGAGTGTCGTTGAAGGACTGAGGGGCGTAAAAGCCTTTACCGCGGTGACCGGGGAGCCTCATGCTGTCGGCGAAGAACTGTTGACCATCGAATTCGCCGAGGCCGTAGACGGTGTTGGCGCCGAGGAGAACCCAGCGTTTTCGATTGGCGTCGCCGTCGATCGGGAGTTCAAAAAAGTCAGGGCACTCGTACAGGAAACCGCTGCCCGGGGCATCACCCTCGACGATACTGGTGAGCTTCCAGTCTTTGAGGTCTGGGGAGTTGTAGAAGTGCATGGTGTGTTTGCCCTTCCACTCGACGTACAGGATCAGCACCCACTGCTTCGACGGTTCATGCCAGAAGACCTTGGGATCGCGGTTGCCATCGGTGACTTCTTTAATGATGGGGTTGCCATAGTATTTGTGGAAGGTGCGTCCATCGTTGCTGTAGGCCATGCCCTGGACGGTGGGACTTCCTGCAGCCGTGTAAAAGAGGACCAGCGGTGGCTGGCCGTCTTTGCCGAAGCCGCTGGTATTGTTCCAGTCAACGACCGCGCTGCCGCTGTACATCGGGCCCATGTCGTCAGGCAGCAAAGCTTCACTAAGTTCTGTCCAATGCACGAGGTCTTTACTGACGGCATGTCCCCAGTGCATGTTGCCCCAGCCCCAGCCATAGGGATTGTGCTGGAAGAAGAGGTGATACTCGCCGTTGTAATAGACGCAGCCGTTGGGATCGTTGTTCCAGCCACGACGTGGAGAGAAGTGAAACTGTCCACGAAGCTGCTCGTGGTACACGTCGGTGGAGTCGGTATAGGAATCACTTTGCAGGATGCTCGAGAGCCCCTGCGATTCTTCGTGAAGCTTATCGACGCGAAGGGTCAGCGTCTGCCCTTTCCATTGCGAGATCTCCATGGGTGCCCACCAGTCGGGGGAGGAGTCGGCAAGTTCGATACTGTTCTCAACGATTGGCTTACCGTCGACGAGAAGAGTGACGCTTCTTTTTGGCGCGCCATTCTTGATCGGGATGTGGAGGAAATTGGTGGCGGCGGCGAGGGTACGCTCGACGTTGTTGACGAGCCCTTTGGGCTTTGTATCGGTGAGGACGATGTGGTCGACATTGATATGTCCCCACCCGCCTTTGGCTTCATCGATGATGCGGATGACAGCGGACTGCCCCGCCAGATCAGAGACGTCCCATGATTCCTGTGCCAGGGCTTCGCTGCCGCCGGGTTTCGAATTGGGGCCTGTGGCGGTGCGGACGACCTTGTTATCGACGAGGAGTTGGAGAGCGAGTGTGTCACGCTTACCGCCCCCGATGAGGAAGCCGATGTATTTGCGGTTGATTTGGAATTCGGGTGAAGTGAGTGCGCCGGTGGAATCGTCGCCATTGTGGAATGAGTTGACGAGCCCCTGACCTTTGAATCCTTCCACACCCATCTGTCCGGGCAGCCCGCCGTTGGCGGGACGGGAGCCGAAAGCTTCTCCGGTTGTCGTCCAGGGCGCGTAGGAGCCCTGCTCAAAATCAGCGACCACGATATCTTCTGCTGCGAAGGCCGCGGTCGTCAGGAACGACCAGAACGCGAGTGCAAGCAGGGATGAACAGCAGATTTTCATGGAGGGCTCCAGATTTGAAGAACCATAATTCGCAGAGATGCGGCTCAGGGTGGTCACCCAAGATAGTTTGTTTCAACCGCAAAATGCACTGCAGCGGACATCTTTATTCGAGGGCTTGGTTGATCGTCGCAGACGGGTTCATTTTCCCCATTTTTTCTCGGAACGTTTCTTTGCTATGATCCTACAGCCCTCAGTTCCGTTTCAAACCAGCAACGCTCCCCCCGAGAGATCAATTTCCCCCTGACGAGAAGGACTCACGTTGGACATCTCCCGCGACGAAACATCGTTTGACGAAGATCTCAACGCTCATGGGGAAACCGCCACGGACAAAGACGGTGTCGACACCGGCGTTGAACCCGTCACCCAGGCCGTCAGCCGTGTATTCCCGTGTCAACAATGCGGAGCCGATGTCGTTTTTGATATCGGTGCGCAGAAGCTCAAATGCCCATTCTGCAGTTACGAGCAGGACCTGTCTGCTCCGACGGGCGAGCTGGAAGAGCGCGATTACCACGACATGCTCGAGACCCTCTCCCAGCGTGTCCAGCCGAATAACCTGATGGGGACGCTGTCCGAACTGACCTGCTCGTCGTGCGGCGGGACAGTCGTCTTCGAAGGAGCCAACACCAGCACCCGCTGCCCGTTCTGCGACACTCCCACTCAGCGTGACGACGTCCACGATTGCCCCCAGCGCATCAACGCCGACGGGGTCATGCCCTTTCAAGTCGATCGCAAAGTCGTCCGCGAACGCCTCTCCACCTGGGTCAGGTCCCTCTGGTTTGCTCCCAACGATTTTAAGAAACGGGGCGTTGAAGGCGACTTCGATGGCATCTACCTTCCCTTCTGGACCTTCGATTCACTGACCTCGAATGCCTATGTCGGCCAGCGCGGCGAGACGTATACGGTCACCGTCGGCAGCGGCGATAAGAAACGGACTGAAACCCGCGTCCGCTGGTACCCGGCGTCCGGGCAGTTTCAGCGTTTCTTTGATGACGTTTTGATCCTCGCTGGCATGGGCTTCCCGGCGACTCTCGTCAATCAACTGGCCCCTTGGCCGCTCGCCAAGCTCCGTTCTTTTACTGAAGAAGTTTTAGCCGGCTTTCTTGCGAGTACCTATACCGTCGAGCTCGACCAGGGCTTCAGCATGGCCCGCAACGTCATGGCGGGCGAAATTGAATCGGAAGTCCGTCAGCGCATCGGCGGCGACCGCCAGCAGATTCACGACATCAAGACCGCCCACCACGCGATCAAATTCAAACACATCCTGCTGCCCGTCTGGTCGATGACGTACCGCTACAAGGGCAAGGTCTACACCCTCGTCGTCAACGGCGCGACAGGGAAGGTCGCTGGCAATCGGCCGTATAGCGCTTGGAAGATTGCGTTTGCGGTGATCCTCGGTGCCATCGCGGCTGGGATAGCGGTCGCCCTATTCAACCGATAATCGGATCTGGGAATCAGCCTGTGATGCAAGATGTTCTGGACGCAAGCGGTCGCCAATCGTGTGTTCAAACAACCAGTTGCATTGGCGTTGACTTGATAACTATCTGGCACGTGATCTGCACCTCTACTGCTTCAAGTCGCGATCGATCAGGATCGCATCAAGCGACGAAAAGCGAAATAAGATGAGGAGATACACCAATGCCAGCTGCATGGTCAGATAAAGATGAACGTCAGTATGAAGCGATCAAGGAAAGCTCAATCGAACGGGGGAAGGACGAGGATACGGCTGAAGAAATTGCAGCTCGCACGGTCAACAAGCGACGTCGGGAAGAAGGTCGTACACCCAATAAGACGACACAGGGGACTGGCAACCCGAACAAGTCACTGAGCAGCAGGACAAAGCAGGAACTGTACAACCTCGCTAAACAGCGTCATGTCGAGGGACGCAGCAAGATGAGCAAAGACCAACTCGTGCACGCCCTGCAGAAGGCCTGACAATGATTGTTGCCACGATTTGTTTATTGTTGGCTCGCCTTATTTACCAACATTATTCCTCTGCCGGACGGCTCGCACAGCGGTGTTTTCGTGTGACCAGAGTCCAGAATGACTCACCAGTCGCTAATGACGTTCGCTGAGAGCGTCGTCATCGACGTCTTTGGTTGTCTTCATGACGCTGAGCAGTTCACGGACTTCAGTGGCCAGGCGGTGGCCGACATTACTCTCTTCGTCGATGACATAGTGCGCACCAGCGGAGAAGAGTCCCAGCGTATGGATGTGGTAGCGACCACGGACCAGGATAAGCGTCTGTGGGGCCCGTTGTCTTACCTGATGAATAATGCGTCGCGCGATGACGGGTTCGGGAATGGTAATCACAACGCAGACCGCTTTGGTGATGCCAACGTGTAAAAGCGTCTCTGTCTGGGTGGCGTCGCCGACGTGAGAGTGCAGGCCATACTCTTTGGCAACGCGGACGTTGTCGATGTTCATATCAAGAACGTGGACGTCATACTGCTCTTCTCCAATCAATTCTTCCGCAACACGCTGGCCCGCTGGACCGAATCCGATGATCATGATACGACCACGATCGTCATGATCATGCTTGGAAGCAGATTGATCAGTTTCAAGGAGTTGCTCGGGCTCAAGGATTGGCAGTGTCGCAGGAGACTTTGAGGTCATGCGTTTGAACACCCGCTCGATCCAGATTCCGACCGTCGGGCCATAGGTCAACAGGTAGGGCGTTGCCATCAGGGACATGATCGAGACCGAAACCATCAGTTGAAAGGTGAACTCATCCAATAACGGATGCTCGGGATTCTGGCTTTGCGCAATCGTCGCCAGGACGAACGAGAATTCGCCGATTTGTGCCAGGCAAAATCCGGTCGCGACCGCAAAACGCAGGGGCATCCCGGCCAGATAGGTCAAGACAGCGGTGATCGTGATCTTGCCGATCAGGACAATCGACAACGCGGCTGCAATCTGCACGATGTGCATCATGAACCACGGTACGTCCGCGAACATCCCGATCGCTGCGAAGAACATGGTGACGAGAACCGCGCGTAATGGCTGAATGTCGGCATGAATCTGCATCGCGAAAGGCGAGACGGCCAGCAGAACACCTGCGACAAACGCGCCAAGCGCAGGGCTTAAGTCGAGGGCATGGGCACACCAGGCCGATCCTCCCGCCAGACAGACCGTGAGCAGCACCGGCAGATCGCGGTTTCGGCGCCAGGTATCGATGACGAGGATCTTGGGGATGACCTTGTTGAAGAGGAAGTAGAAGACGATCACGAACAACAGCATCAAAGCAGTCGAGCCGATGACTTTCAAAATGATGCCCGCGACATTCCCCCCTTCTCCGAGGGCAGAAACCAGGAGCACCAGGACGACGACTGCAGCGTCTTGAACAAGCAGAATCCCCAGAGAGACGCGTCCGAAAATGGAGTCCATCTGCGAACGATCTTGAAGCACGCGCAGGACACATGCCGTACTGCTCAAACTAACCATCGCGCCGATGACAAGCGCCGCCCCAAACGACAGTCCGACGAACATCGAGATGCCAATGCCAGCCAGAACGGTGAAAAGGACCTGAAATGGCCCACTGATGATCGGCACGCGACCAAGTTTTTTGAGCTGGTCAGGCGAGAGTTCCAGGCCAATCGTAAACAGCAGCAAAGCCACGCCCAGTTCAGCAATACTGAGCTTGCCCTGTTGATTGCCGACCCATCCCAGCAGGGATGGACCAACAACGGCCCCGGCAAACAGATATCCGACAATAGCGCTTTGCTTGAGACGTTCTGCGATGACACCGAAGAGCATCGCAGTCGCGAGAAGAATGAGAATTTCGAGGATGCCGTGCCACGAATTGTTTTCGTGACCGCCAGCCGCGAGCATGAGAAATGCTTGATGTCCGAAGAAAGTCAAAACGGTGGCCTTCATCCGTGGGGGGCAGCGTGCTGTATGTTTAAGGGGGAATTGTTTTTACAGAAAAAGTCTCACGTCGCCCAGTGAGCATTCCGAGATTTTGAGATTTCATCGCGAACGTCTGAGAGTTGAGATCAGAGCTGGCTTTCCTGACGTCAGGAAACGCCCGAAAAACGGTATTCGCATGGTGAACTAATCAACGATCGTCGCTGATTTCACGCGACTCTCAGACGGCGTGTTTTTGTCACCTTTTGAGTAATCTTTTCGCATATCATCAAAAGTCCCGTCAAATGTTCCCTTCTGTCCCCCGAATGACAGTGTGCCCTCATGTCGAACTCGCAAAGTCCATCGACGAATCGACAAAAAGAAATCTTCCTGACTGCTCTCGATCTCTCAATTGGGGAGCGTCTCGCCTTCCTTGAACACTCCTGCGCTGGCGATTCGACGCTCCGCAAAGAGATTGAAGCTCTTCTCGACGCTGCTGACTCGGAAGAAAATGTCCTCGACCAGCCCCAGGCTGAGTTCTCCAACATGCGAGAAAAACTTCTCGCCTGTGTCGACGCCGCCTCTTCCGCCACGTTTGTCTCGATGCTTCCCGAGAGGAGTCAACCCAGTCCACTGATTGGCGAGATGATTGGCCCTTACCGCCTTATGGAAAAAATTGGCGAAGGAGGGTTCGGCCAGGTCTTCGTCGCGCATCAGGAAGCTCCCGTCAAACGTTACGTCGCCCTCAAGCTCATCCGCACAGGGATGGACAACTCAGAAGTCATCGCCCGTTTCGAAGCCGAGCGTCAAGCGGTCGCGTTGATGGATCACCCTCACATCGCCAAGGTCTTCGATGCAGGGACGACTGAGGCTGGCCAGCCTTACTTCGTCATGGAACTGGTCCGCGGCGTGAGTCTGACGGAGTACCACCGACACGCTCAGCCTTCTCTCACAGATAAAATTCAACTCCTGATCAGTGTCTGCGAAGCCGTTCAGCATGCCCACCAGAAAGGAGTCATTCACAGAGACCTGAAACCGACCAACGTCATGGTCACACTTCATGATGGGCGTCCCATCGTCAAAGTCATCGACTTCGGCGTTGCCAAAGCCATCAGTGAACCGCTCACGCAGAGAACTCTCTACACGCGCTTTGCGCAGATGATTGGCACGCCTCTGTACATGAGCCCGGAGCAGGCTGAGATGAGTGGGCTCGATGTCGACACCCGTAGCGACATCTATTCTCTTGGCGTCATGCTCTATGAATCGCTGACAGGGACAACGCCGTTCGATCTCCAGCGTCTTCAATCCGCCAGCTTCGATGAACTCCGCCGGATCATTCGCGAGGAAGAACCGCCTCCCCCCAGTCGACGGGTCTCGACGCTCGCGGGCACTGGTTCGACACAACGCAAGATCAATCCCTCTTCGAGCCCGGAACGTGATCTTCAAGCGTACCGCCAACTCATTCGCACCCTGCATGGCGACCTCGACTGGATCGTCATGAAGGCGATTGAAAAGGATCGTCGTCGTCGCTACGAAACCGCAGCCGACCTCGCGCGCGATCTCCAGCGATATCTCAGCAACGAGCCCGTCATGGCACGCCCCCCCTCTCCGGGATATCGCCTAAAGAAATTCGCCATTCGCAACAAGGTCGTCCTCTCGACTGCTTCACTCGTGTTCCTGATCCTGCTCGTCAGTACGGCGGTCAGTACCTGGCAGGCGCTCGCGGCAAGAAGAGCAGAAGCCGAGGCAGATCGACTTCGTCAAGACGCGGTCCAGTTTGTTGTCGACTTGAAAGCCGCCAACATCCTTCTAGACAGTGCCCGCGCAAACCTCGACGAAGAACGCTATAGCGTTGCTCTCAAAGACTACAACGAAGCCATTAAACTCCAGCCCGAACATTCCCTCGCCTGGTCGGGCAGAGGCTCCATGTATGTTCGTCTGGGCATGTGGCATCATGCCGCCAGCGATTTCGAAGAAGCTCTCGATCTCGGTGCTCAAGCCAATAATCCTGGCTGGTGGGGCGTTCCGCAGTTGTTACTGTTCACGGGTCACGAGCAGACTTATACGGATGTCCGAAAAGAACTCCTCTCACAACTCAATGACCGGGACAGCATGATGCAGATCCTTGCGATCCGCGGCATCCTCATGTCTCCTGGCCAGCTCACCGACGACCAGCGTGCAGACATCGTTGCGAATCTCTCGGAGCCGATCGACTTCGGCCCCCGCTCGGGCAAGAAGCCACGCGGGGAAAGAATGCCTCTCATCGGCCGCGATTTCCCCAAACATGGTCTCGGTGCTCCTCCGGATCACATCGCGAAAAGTGTCCACACCTACACGTTCGCTTTGTCGAAGTATCGCTTTGCAGATCCGCGAGGCGCACTGAAAGCTCTCGATGAACAGCTTCTTGGCGATTTTGAATCGCCACTCGATGATGTCGCCCTGCCACTTCGGGCGCTGTGCTACCACAAGACGGGAAATCCTCAAGAAGCTCTCCGGTATCTCGGTTTTGCCACTCAAAGTCTCAACGCCTGGATTGATGATGAAAATGAGATTCGTTCCAAAGGCCACTACCCGTGGTTCGACTTGATCGAGCTGGTCATCCTCTACCGCGAGGCCTATCGCTCGATTCATGGCATCGAGCCTCCCGAACTTGAACAGTTTTCTCAGCTTGAAGAAGACGCGGCAACCACGCTGTTTGCTAATTGATGGGTGGCATGCACATGCGGTCCGCCATGTCACATGAACTCGATAACTTGTTACTGCCGCTCCGCACTCCGTACTTTCCCTATCCTGAGAGCACCTGCGGATCTTTTTGTCCCCATGCGTCCGCCGTTCTCGCATGATGTCATGGAAACACATCGAAATCGGCTGGTGAACTCAAGAGGAACCAGTCACGATCGATGCCCAATCCACCCGGCGGACGTCCGGTCGAAGGTGCCTCTGTCAGTTGATCCTGACAGTGTCGGCTGGCGACCGCCGAGTGGTTTATTGATTCCCCTCGTGCTTAGCCACGGCCTCGTTCAGCCAGTCGTGATACTTTCGCGTGCGCATTGCTTAAAGAGTATGGACCAGCCAGTCCCTCGACGCTAAGATTGTCCGTTGGGACCCACTTTGAACTTCAATTGCGCCAGCTCGCAGCACACTCATGAGCCGTGAATATTCGTTAGAAATCGCCAAGAACACGCTCCGGGAATCGGGCCTGAAGGTGACTCCCTCGCGCCTGGCTGTTCATCGAGTCCTCTTCTGCTCAGATCACCCTTTGACTCACAGCGAAGTCGCCGTGGAAATCAAAGACCTCTCCTCCGACCAGTCGACCATCTTCCGCAACCTCAACGACCTCGTTGAAGCGGGCCTGGTCAACAAACGCGAACTCGGCGACCACGTCTGGCGTTTCGAATTGATCCGCAACCACGAAACCCACGACCACCCTCACTTCCTCTGCGAAGACTGCGGCCAGGTCACCTGCATTCCTGAGTCGACCTTCAGCTTGAAGAAGTCCGCCAAGTTCGGCGAAGTCACCCAGGTCCTCCTCAAAGGCCACTGCTCCGACTGTCAGAAGTAGCCAGTCATGACTCCGGCTTCAAGCCGACAATCAGCACGGGGTCGAGTAGATACTGCTGACGCTTCAACGGGCGCAGAAATTCGAGACGTGTGAGTGATTCTCCCGGTGCATAGCCCAAATCGCTCAGGTCGATCCCGACAGCCAGCCCTCTCGCATCGACATGGACCTGCCGACCAGTTGTAAACTCGTGATCCACCAAATCACTCACCGTCTTCGTCGGCAGCGTCGCTCGATAAATACGATGCGGATAAAGATCCAGCGCACTCGGCGAATGAAGATCGATATCAAACTTCTCGACAGTGAACTCTTTTCGGTTCACGCGATCATCCCCTGAACGCAATCGAAACTCATCGCCCCGCGGATGATACACCAGCAACTGAAGATCAAAGATGACGATCTCAGGACCGGGCCCATTCACAATCGGCTGTGCAAACTCCACAGTCATCGTCGCTTCATCTGTTTTCTCAGACGACGCATTGATGATCCCGGTCACCAGGCTCCAGTCCTTCTCTAACAGCTGTAGCCTCTCAGCCCCATCAGGTAGCGAGTCCCCTTTTCTCGTACAAAATGCCGCCGCCTCTTTCGGGCTCTGGTAATGAACCAGCTTGGCACGAATCAGTTCTTCGCGCGGCACCTTCCTGCTCACTCCGCCGCGTTGGACCGTCAAGTTGAGCAGTTCATCTGCATAGCTCCCGCGCCGCGTCGCTTCGTAACTGACAACCCGATCCGGCAACGATTCAATGAATGGCACTTTGCTCAAACTCTCAGCCGTCCGCTTCGGCTCAGATCCCGGATCAACGCGAGCCATATCGCCTTTCTTGAGATGGATCGGGGGCGTTGTCCCCGTCGACATCGTTGCTTCACCTTCCACCACGAGGAGCTCGGTCTCGCCAGTCTCTGCAATATCGACGACAAACCGTGTCCCGAGGTCAACAATCTGAGCAGAGGGGCTGAGCAGTTCAAATCCCTCAGCACCCGGCGGGGCATACACCGAACATTGCCCTGAGCGCACTAAAAGCTTCTCTTCTCCCTGGGCTGAGAAGACACACGGTGCTTTCAAGACCGCTCGAGCGCCGGAATGGAATCGGAGCGCAAGAAATCCCTCGGACAAAATATACTCCCGCTGCATCGTGAGTCGCTGTCCGGGACTGGGGGCAGACCCTTCGCCAAAGATCGTCGCATTCGCGACCTCGATGATCTCAGGCTGTCGGTCTCCGGCGTTGACTGGTTTTTCAACATTTGTCATCTGCGACGTCGATGTCGAAGTTCCCCACGGAGACATCGTCATCCCAGTCCAGGCAGCCAGCACGGTCAAGCACGTGGCAATGCAAAGAACAGCGGCCCTCTTCGACAATGCTCTTCGCGATGAGACTTCTTTTCGAACAGCAGGTCTGTTCTCGATGGGCTCTTCCATCGATGTCGTCCGGCTTAAATGATCCAGATCCAGGTGCAGGCTCATGGTCCGCAAATAAGCATCACGCAGTTCAGGCGATTCCCTCAGTGCTGCTTCCAGTTCATCATGCTGCTCCGCCGAAAGCTGGCCTGCCAGCGCGGTTTCAAACAGAGATGAGATTCGATGAAATTCAAGATCTTGCATAAGGAGACTCACTCGACAGAAACCGCTGCATTTCACGAGAGTAATGAAGACTCACTGTTCCGTTTTCAATCGACGCGACACACATTCTGAAAGCCGACGACGCAACAGATACATCCGGTTGTAAAATGTTCTGGAAGTGCATCCCAGATCTTTGGCGATCGATTCAAACGAGCAGCCTTCCCAATAAATCCTCTGCAAGAACGACTGCTCACGCGCTGGCAGGGATCGGACACATTCCAGGAGCGCAGCCGTCCGCAATTCCAAAGCTTCCTGATCAAGGCTTTCCACAGACGTCGCCAGCATTTGTGCCAAGTCTGTTTGAAATGTCAATCGGTCATGCGAGCGTGAGCGACGATGGTTGAACGCCTCAAATCGTGCAACCCCGCACGCCCACGACAGGAAACTCTTCGACCGATCAAACTCTTGGAATTTCTGCCACATGACGACACTGATTCGCTGGCACAGATCCTCGGCATCGGCAACATTCTGCACCAGCGCCATCAGATACAGCATGATCTTTCCACGATGCTTTTGGAGCAGCTGATCAAACTCATGACGCTGTTCAATGGCTTGATTCAGGATCTGATCCTCGTCACCTGAATCGTTAGTCAAACCAGACACCTGTGCAGAGTGAAGTCGACGACCGGCCAGTGGCACCTGTTTCCCGCGATGTTTATCATGGGGCACTCCCGTCGCATCATCCATGATGTTCTGCTCACCGGCTTTGTCTGACAATTCACTCATCTTTGACTTTCGCCAGGAAGTCCTGCAGTTCGGCTTTGTAGACACATCCAGTCACAGCAACTTCATTTCGTCAGCGCGAAATCAACCGTGTTCTTCCCCGATTTGATATCCGCCGTCAGCTCCGACGACTTGTTGTACTTGGACGGCAGGAACTCTTTTCGGGCTTTTACCATAGGCGTAGAGACGTCTCCTTCTTCGGGGGTCGAGCCCTCGACTTCGCTGATGATCACAACGCGATGTGAGCCAACCAGCGCCCCCGATTCCGTATGGTTGAACTGCATCACATAATTCCCGTCTTCATCCGTCCGACCGAACGACTGACGTCCTCCTGCCGTCGGCGTGAATGTCACCATTGCCATCTCGACTGGCTCTCCTTCAAACGTGATTCGCCCTTTGACATCCCCCAGCGGGGGTGTGTTGCTACGGGTGCAGCCGGTGAGACAAACAACCGTTAAAAAGCAAATCACCTCACAGCAGCGATATCGATGAATCAGCGTTCGCATGAAGCTCTCCAGACCGAAGAAATAATAAAACATTTTCTGTTTATGCCGTCAGACGATCTCGGCCCTTCTCCCGTCACTCAGAACGATCCCACAACCTCACCATCCTGAATCGCGGCCAGACGCTCAAATGTGCTGTCCGTGATTCCGTTGGGCAGTGCTCCCGTTCCCGTATTATCGATGTTCTCGTTCAGGAAGATGACTGCACCGTCTCCCAGCAGGAATTGAGCTCCACCCTGGTGGCCGCTGCTGTATCCCGAATTTGCGATGTCGCGAGTTCCACCGGTAAAGATTGAGACGATGGGGTTAATTCCAAAGAACGTTGTCCCGGTGTAAGAGAACATCCCCTGGTTAGCAGCGGCGTTTCCAGATTTGTCGTAAGCCGTCGGTCCATTTCCTGCGGCCAGATTTCCTCGAATCGCCAGGCACATCGCGCCCCACATGTTGTCACCCTTGACGAGATAAGCCCGTTCGCCGACCAGAATTGTATTGCTCAATCCATCCGTGATGTCCGAGAATTTACAGCGACTGTTCTCCCAGAAGGCGCCCGTCGCACCTGTTGTTCCATTAATATAGTTCGTTGCTTTCCTGGCACGCGGATAGGCGGTTCCGTTAGAAACAGCATAGTTTGTCAGGCTCACTGGAATATCATTGAGAGTTGCCCCGGTCGTTGGAATGGCATCGATGGTATAGCCCAGACGAGAAGCGGGATCGAAGACTGGTGGCCCTGTGTCGGAAGGACATCGAAAGACCGTCAGCAGCTGCTGCATCTGGCGTGTGCTGTCCCCCATCGCCTTCGTCACAGGACTACCGACGCGAACCGTGTCATAGAGCGCACTTTGTTCAACAAACGGAAGAATCATCGCCGACCACAGCCAGTGACCATGATCATCGCCTGCGAAAGGATCCAGCACATGTCCGGGTGGCAGTGTGTTGTAGGTATCGTGATAGTTATGAAGCGCGATTCCTAACTGCTTCAGATTATTCTTGCACGTCGATCGACGAGCCGCTTCTCTCGCCTGCTGAACTGCAGGGAGGAGAATCGCGACAAGTGTCGCAATGATCGCAATCACAACTAATAGTTCGATTAAGGTAAACGCACTTCGAGACCCCGGCGTCGGCTGTGACATGGAAAGACCTCCCAATGAAATGTAAAATCGAATCGCCACGCACTAGAAGATAGGCTTGAGATCACGCCACCAACTGGCAGGCGGGTCTCTACGGTCGAACTCGCCCACCGCACATAACATCGTCCCGGTTCCAAAAAGTTCACGTCACAGCATGAACAAATTCTTAAACATTTGCAAGTTTTTTGATGCATCGACCAATAAAGGCCCCTTTGCTATCACACTCGTTCGTTTCTAACCATATATCAGAAAATGCTTTATATCCTCTGCTGGGGCCACATCTGCTACCCCGTGTTCGATACACAACCTCGTCGCTGTTTGAGACTTTGGCTCACACGCGGCTTGCACACTCTGACCCGCCGCAGCTAACACCTTGCCGGATTCTCGTTGATGCATCTCGATCCCTTGGCATGAAAGCTGCCGTCCGCTTCCGATATCGCCTCCCAATCTTTGCTGGATGTCTACGGCACCAACCGGGACTCTCGCACGTGGAGCGATCCAGATATTTTCAGACCCGAGCGGTTCCTGAATAAGGAAATCGATCCCTTCAACTTTCTTCCGCAAGATCCCGGAGATTATTTGCGTAATCATCGCTGCCCTGGAGAGCCATTAACGATTGAACTCATGAAGATGTTCGTCAAAGCCTACGTCAGCAAAATTCGCGTTGAGGTGCCGCCGCAAGACCTAGAGATTGAGTTTTCACGAATGCCGGCGCTGCCACGAAGTCGAATGTTGTTGCGTGTTCATCGTTAACGATTTTTAGTAGAAGAACTGCGGCAATTCGGCTTGGGCATCGCAATTGCTTTCTGGCCTAACAGGCTTCGCTATTTTCACCTTTGTCAGGAAATCAATCATGCCTGTCTCCACCCAAAGTGTCGAATCGTTCTTTGAATCGATGAAAGCATCGCAGAGGACGTTGACTGCCAACCTGAATGACACGGAAAAATGGCTTTCCATCGCGGCCGGGGCATATCTGGGAGTCAAAGGGCTCTCACGAGGTGGGCCGAGTGGCCTTCTAGCGACCGGTCTGGCCGCAGGTCTGCTGTATCGCGGTTTGACCGGGCATTGTTATCTGTACGATCAACTGGGAATCGATACCACTGAGAAGTCGTCGTTGACGGTCATTCCCGCACAGCAAGGCGTGCATGTCAAAAAGTCCGTGACGATCGCCAAGCCGATCGAAGAGGTCTTTCGATTCTGGGACGATGTCGAAAATCTGCCTCGTTTCATGACGCACATTATCAGCGTGACGACAACCGGAGAGTCGAGATCACATTGGATTGCAGAAGCGCCGTTGGGTCTTCAGGTCGAATGGGATGCGGAGGTTTTTAACCGCGTTCCCAATGAACTTATCGCGTGGCAATCGCTGCCCGGTGGTGCTGTGCAATCAGTCGGCAGCATTCGCTTTGCTGAGCAGCCCAATGGTCGAGGGACCTCGGTTACGCTCAATATGAAATACAACCCCACCGGCGGTAAGGTGACGGACGCGATTGCTGGTCTATTCGGCCGTGATCTGGCATCCGAAATCGACGGCGACCTTCGTAATTTTAAACGTCTATTAGAAGCTGGCGAGCTGCCGACAGTTGATGGTCAAACGCACGGGCCACGCAGTTCGCTGAGTCGTATGCTGTAATTGATTATCTACAGATTTTTTAATGTCGATCTAACTAGACGCTAACGCCGGGAACTCCATATGAAAGCGCTGTGCTGGTACGGAAAACAAGACGTTCGTGTTCTGAATGTCGATGACCCTGCAATCCTCAATCCACGTGATGCAATCATTCGTATCACGTCTACCGCGATTTGTGGCTCAGATCTCCATCTCTACAACGGAATGATTCCGACGATGCAGTTGGGTGATATCCTCGGTCATGAATTTATGGGGGAAGTCATCGAACTTGGGTCGTCGGTTACTAATCTGAAAATCGGCGATCGTGTAGTGATCCCGTTCACAATCAGTTGTGGTGGCTGCTTTTTCTGCAATCGCCAGCTCTATTCCCTCTGCGATAACTCCAATCCTAATGCGGCCATGGCTGAGAAGATGTACGGGTATTCCGGCTCAGCTCTCTATGGCTACTCGCATCTATTTGGTGGATACGCAGGGGGCCAAGCGGAATACGTGCGGGTACCGTTTGCCGATGTTGGAGCATTCAAAATTCCTGATGAACTGAGCGACGATCAAGCGCTCTTTCTGACAGACATCTTGCCAACTGGTTTTATGGCGGCGGAGAATGCCAACATCCAACGCGGCGATACGGTCGCGGTCTGGGGCTGTGGGCCTGTGGGACAATTTACCATCCAGTCAGCTTACTGGCATGGTGCAGAGCGCGTTATCGCCATCGATCATATTCCTGAACGCCTGGAGATGGCCAGAACTCATGGCAAGGCGGAGACGCTCAACTATGAAGAAGTCAATGTTTTAGAAACCCTGAATGAAATGACTGGCGGCATTGGACCTGACGCCTGTATTGACTGTGTCGGCTTGGAGTCTCATGGCTTCTCACCTGATGCAATCTACGACAAAGTCAAAACCAAACTGATGCTCGCGACCGATCGACTCCATGCATTGCGTGAAGCAATCACCGCTTGTCGGAAAGGTGGTAGTGTTAGCGTTCCTGGCGTTTACGCTGGCTATCTTGATAAGTTCCCATTTGGCGCCGCCTTTTCGAAAGGCTTGACCCTGAAGATGGGTCAAACTCACGTTCATCGTTATCTGGACGAACTCATCAAAAAGGTCATCGGCAATGGCAAGCCTGGGTTTGATCCCAGCTACATCATTACGCATCGTTATCCACTCTCGAGTGCTCCCGAAGCGTATAAGACGTTTTATGAGAACAAAGGCGAATGCATCAAGGTTGTTCTGACCCCCTGATTCCTTGGGAGGAGAGGCAGACATAGCGTTCCATATGAGTCATGCTCATAGGAGAGCTTTTCCCAAATCGCTTTTATTTCTGCATACTGATAGGGTGTTCCAAAAATGGGGATGGTATTTGTCACTGCGCTGGACAGATCCAATTCTCAGATTAGTGCTGTTTTCATCATAAACCGCCATTGTCAGCGAGTGGTCGGTCACATCGCGAATAATGATCTTTGAAGCATGTTGAGTCATCATCGAGTGCTTGTGTTCCAAGTTGAAATAGATCCGAGACAATTTCCAGTTATTCCTGTACGCTCAATACAGTCTTGCGTAGTAGCTAATGCGATGCTCCCGTTGTGAAAATCGACTCGCATGTTGTTCCTGTCGGAGTTCATCGATCTCACATTTTGAATGGGACGTGCCAGCCCGTCTGAACGCAATTATCGACACGCTCATCGAACCTTCGCTATCAAATCGATCTGTGATGACGGACGAAATCTGCCTTGAGAACATTTTCCATAAGATTTAAAGCGAGTTTGTAGTTCTTTAGATCAACCGCAGCACAACAATCGTTTGGCACTAAGACTTTATAATCTCTCATGTACGCGTCATTGGCTATAAAGAGAACACATATATTAGTCATCAACTCGTGAAATTTCTGGACGGCAAGCTTCTTGTCTTTGCCGAGCGAAATCTGCTTTCCGGCGATCGAGCAGTACCAGCTTTTGGTCTGGCGGCGGAAAAACGGTTTGGCAGGTCGCGGCATGGCTGGGCTCCCATTTCGTGCATTATTTCGTGCATGAGCACTGAAATGGTTCGGAGCCGAGCCAAAAAAGTCTAGTTTTTTCGAATGGGCGATGAGGGACTCGAACCCCCGACATCTTCGGTGTAAATGACGGGCCGGAGTTCAAGAAACGGCCTTTTTCAGTCATGTTTTGAGATTCCTGTCTTCCTTCGCTCGCATGAATCTCATCGCTTCATGCACATTTCGTGCATAATAACGTGCACAAGCAGTCTTACTCTTGAAAGCTAGACCGTTAGATTCGCCGAGGGATATTCACAAACGATCAGCAAAATGCCAAGATTTACTCTACGTCCGATCAAGTGTGGATCCATGTCCTCAGAGCGAGGGAGGTTCCATCATAGATCACTTCGTTCGAATGTTGTTTGAAATTTCAATTAAGTGCATAGTTACCGGAACAAAGGGGGAGTTTTACGAACAGGTGCGAAGTTTGATGAACGACATTGACGTGCAGATTAGCGCACTAAAAACCTATCCGAGAACACCAGCGACCCGCAACGTCGTGAGAGCGAACTGGAAGTGCAGCATCGCCAGGTAGTTGCAGGCTTTCTTTTCCCAGCGGATCAGCAGTCGGCGGGCGCGGTTGGTCCAGGAAGGGTCCGCTCCACGACCCAGCGACGGGCCTTGGCATTGCGGCGCGACTTGGTCTTTGTCGCTTCCCCTTTGCGTGGAATGTGAACGGCGTAACCTCGTCGTTGGAGCGACCGACGAATTGCGAGGGCGCCATAACCCTTATCAGCACACAGGTGTTGACGCTTGTGTTGGCTGGGTCGAGGACGACGCACCGGCATCGACTTGAAGGTCTGGCTGACAAACTTTTGATCGTGGACGTTGGCGCCATCGACCGCCGCTGCTTAGTGGCACGCCGCGATCGTCCGTGAGTGTAGATCACTTGACTCCCCGTTTGCCCCGATCCGTCGGGTTCCGACCTGTTTTTTTCCCCGCCGAGGGGAGCTTTGGTGATCGCTCCATTCAGACCCTGCCACAGCCAGTCGATGCCAACCAGTTCGTCATATTCTTTCAGAGCGATCCGCCAGAGTTTCTCGAAAAGTCCCCGCTCCACCCACTCCTGGAAATACTCGTGAATCGCTGACCCGGAGCCAAACTCGCGTGGCATCGCCTTCCACTAAGACCCTGTTTTGAGCACGCAGAAGATTCCCATAACAATGTTCCTCAGAGGCAGTCGTGGACGCCCCCCTTTACAACTGATTTTGTAATTTGGTAAGAGTGTTCCAGGCGTTGCCAGAGAGCGTCGGAAATCTGGTGAAACTTTGACGGACTAAAACCAGCCATGAACGCACATCCTTGCCAAACTGAAGTGATGAAGACTCCAGATAGCAGGACTCATGCCGGGCAAATGAGGGTTAACGGATAGGCTTTTAGTACCCCGCGTCTCATTGACGCTCTCAACAACCATGAATCTCTCGAATAAGAGCTCGCTTTCTGAGAGAGCTGCCGTGGTTGACCTACCTAAGAACTGACTGGAATCCTGCCTTCTAATGGACATCTTGCGGGAGTACCAGGCAGTTGGCTACTCATTGGCGGATCAGAGAAGTATTGCATTACAAGCTGGATTCGCTCCGCGATCTCCTCGCCGGCCAGAAGTTTGACAATGTAGAATGCCTCATCTAACGCGGAGGAGATTCCTCCCCCGGTTATCCGATTGCGGTCATGCCAGTACCTCGGGTACCGTGACCAGCGATCAATGCCCCTTCGCACACTGACGCCACGAATTCTGCGGATTGACTGCGAGCTTTGATGAATTCTACATACTTGGTGTTTCTCATCTGCTCAATTAGGGCACTCGGATCTCCGCCAGGAATCCATAGCAGATCAACATGGGGCACGACTTCATAGATTCGATGCGGGCTGAACTCAAATCTGTCCCGAGTCTTTACTGGTTTTTCGCTTTCAGCCACAATGTAGACAGAAGCATTCTTAACCGTCCAATATTCTGCCATCCAGCCCAAGATTTCGTATGGTGCCGTGACGTCAAAAAGATTCACGCCATCATAAACGGCATTACAATATTATTGTCAGTCCCCGACATGGACTTTCTATTCAAAATAGAGGAGGGGCCAGAGATATTAACAGTTTTCGAGCATTCATTTGCTCTACTTACTGCTCTCTGCAATTTCGAGCGAAATCGCCGTAATTGGTATTCTCGCGTCTATATTAATGTTTTGCTCGTTCAGTGGAGCCGCCAATAGAGTCAACTTGAACGAATTTGTTCCGTTCCAAAGGCCCCTTTCCGAAAGTTTGAGGATAACTTGGTCCAATTCTATGCGCTGGGAAAATTCACGGTTCTTCTCCGATACATCAATGAAAAACGAGAAGCTGCCTGCGTAGTGAGGATCGTCTGCCTGTGTTTTCACATTTGCAGATGGCAGATTTAAGAAGCACCTTATTGACACGTTCTTGTCCGGTCCCGGGGCAAGTCCAGAAATCGTCACAAAAACGGACTGTCTTACATCAAGTGATGCTTCATAAAGCCGTTTACGGTACGAATTCTCCAGCTTCAAGTCTATGACCAATGGCTTTTGAATTACCGTATCGTTTGCAAGTTGGCGTTTGATCGAATCGCCATGCTGTACGTCAATTCGTGGCGGCTGGTCTTTCTCGTCCATCTGATAACCTCTTGTGCTGGCGCACGCTACCTTGACTCTGACTCTGAGTATTCGATCTTGTATCCTTTTATGGAGATATCTTCAGAGTACACTGCGTCGCCGTGAATTGGCACTGGCAGCAATTGGACTTCGATAGGCTCATTCTCATTATACGCATTCACTGAAGCCAGGGCTTGGATTGTACTGGTCAGATCGAAAGAATAGCTCTGAGTTGAGTCTTCTGCATGCGCACCACCGTCTCCGTGGTCGCCATGTTCAAAGAATGCGATGCTCCCTACGTAGTGTGGATCGATTGCAGGCGTCTCGCGTGACAAGTAATTGCAATTAATGAACACTCGAATGACCACATTAAGGTCTTTCGGCGGCCTGACCCCCTCCACAGTCAGCGATACTGATGGGGCCTTCTTCTTTGCGTTCCAGATATCATCGATTCGGGTCTTGGAAATTGTGTTGATCTCTCTGCGAATATCCGTGCCCAGATCGATTTCTGTCGCGAGTGGAGCGGCCCCCGTTAACAGCGCATTGTTCGGTGCCTGTGCTAGAAAAAGAGGCCGGACAAGTGGCGAGGGAGTCGGGTTGCCTGGAGGAATTGGTGACTGCGTGTTGTATCGATATCCTAGGTCATACGTGCTGAGCATTGATCCAACAGTAACATTTGGGAGCGAGTTCCCAGACACGTCAACAAAGTTGTTCGCGAAATTCCATCCACGCCAGCCCGTATCGCTGATGTTGCCGTTTGGATGTCTGTCTGTCCACTCGGCCCAAATACGATCAATATTTGCATGGTGAAGCCAGAAGCATGGATCCAATGGTGACATATACGTACTCATATCCCCGGCAACAAATCCGTGAATGTAATCGTGCGGCCCACCTTCAAGCGCACCTTTCGTCGCGAGTCGGCGCTGTTCCAAGGGGTTAGGAGGGCTGCTCGCAATATTTGTAAAGCTGCTACTCTGCAGAATTCCAGTCATAATGTTGGTGCCTACGGCAAACAGGCTTGCTTGCGATGTCTGTGAGATCTCTCTCCCAGCGTGAGAGAGCGAATTGTCGGCTCCCCAAAATACGGATGGCAGTTCACGGTCGGCACTCCAATCCCAATAGGGGAGGACAAAATCGGCGACTCCGGACGCGTCGCGGCAGATCTGCTCGAAGTGATATAGGTAAGCTCTGTGCCACGGAAGAAAGAAAAAATTGGCGTGAGGACAATGATTCTGGTGGATCAATGCCTGGCCTCGCCACCCGGTTGGGTCATTGGCATTCGCGTTGGTGCGGCGTTTCATCTCACTTACACCCGCCTTCAATGCAGCGATCTCAGATCCATTGGGATTAAGTGAGGTGACACTCTGACGAACACGTAGTGCAGGAGGAGCAGGTTGTGCGAAAACATCGGAAGAAAATCTTGCCACAAGTCCGGCAGCCAGTGCGCCTACACCCGTCTTCATAAAAACTCGGCGAGAAGTAGTTGCGTTATTCATTTTAAAATCTCCAAGTGTAAGGAACGGTATAATTTTACGTAATTGTCTCATTGCAGAATCCTGTGATGCGGTATCGCTCACTCGCAAAAGGCACAGCCCTTCGACAATTTTATCGATTAGAAAGTTCCTGTGCGTTAGCTAGGTAGTGATTGAACATCTTGCTCATTGATGCCTCGAAGTCTTCAATCTCTCACAACAAACATCGAAGATTCTCTGGGAGTTTTCGAACGCATGCTCCGATACCATACGCCAACGAATTTCGCCTTCTTGATCGATCAAAAACAAGCCATGCTGCTGCTGGCCATCCGCCCCCTGGCAGCCCAACTTTCGGATTAACTCACTGGTTTCGTCACACTTAAGCGGAAACTGAATATCCAGCGCTTCTCGAAAACGATTCAGTTTGTCCTCCTCGGGCAACACTGCAGACACACCGATAAGGCTGATACCTGCTTTCTTGAACGCCTCCTCCCGTTCTGCCAGCAGTGACAGTTGACTCAAGCAATGCACGCAGTGAACTCCCTTGTGCACCACCAACAGCACCGCAGTTTTTTCAGCAGGGGTGAAACCCAACCGCTTCAACAACTTGGGTCGGTCAATTGATGTCAACTGTTGCGTCGATGGGCTACCATCAATCGTCGATTCTGAAACTGACTGTGCGGTGACAGCTTGGGGAAGGGACAACATTGCACCACAGGCTAGTACCAGTTTGATCAAGTGACTCCCTTGCATAGAGTAATCCTCCTTACAGATGGGAGCCTTATTGACGCCCATTGGTGGAACTCGCAGGGGGCTATAGACTTATGAAAGTCGGGCTCCGGAGTCATCGCATGCGGGAACCAAGTAGCTGGAGCCTTGCATTGAGCCTTAACTGACTGAAAACCAAGAAGCTGAATCACAAGAAAGGCGAGAAGAATAGATCGGAATAACATAACAGCGGTCTCCTACATTTTGCTGACAATGTCACAGATAGACACATTCTCGCAGCTTAGTTCTCACACACCGGAAGGTTACCCTATAGGCTGGTAAACCGCGAAGCTTGGAGAACATACTAGATCCTTCAAGTCAAGTCGCTTGAGACTCGACATTGATAAGGTGCCTGATCGCTTTCGGTGTGCAACACGTTTTAGAACGTATGTCTCTGTCAATAGCCTTCGAAAAACCAGAAACCTTCTCAGGTTTGCTCGAATCGCTTCAGCGTGAGGTATCGGTCTTCGATGCCATCGAAACGAAGGAACGAGCGAAATCGCTCATTTCAGCTTGTTTCACCGAATTTGGAAGTTCATATTTCGCGGAAAGCACAATCATTTTCACCCATATCATGCATTGCTTGATACATGATATGGGCTTGAAACATTCACTCGACATCTCGTTATTGGCAGATGTCGTTACCAACTCTTTCGGCCATTCTAGTCCAGTCACGTCCGACTTTATCGATCTCAATCTCCTTGCTGGGCAATCTCGGTTGCTGCCGTCATTCTCATTTCTGCCAATTTATTCACTAGTTCGACTGTCCTAGATTCGTCTTCGCTGCAGGCATGTGGGTGACAGGTGGTTACGTCGTTTCTAGTGATAAAATCAAGCCAGTTGATTTTGTAGTAATCTTTGTTCAGATCGCCAGGCGATGACGTGGATGTATCGCATTGCCATTGATTTCGCAGGATCGACGCGATGCCCAGACGAACCTGATTGATCGTGATCGCGGGTGTCTTTTTTTCCGCCTGCTTGGTTTGAAGTGTCAAGAACCAGCAGGCAAGAAGGGACAACGTCTGATGATGCTGCCAGCCTCGCCAACGCCGGACTTCGTAGTCAGCCAGCTCCGCCTGGCCCTTGGCTCGCTGGAAGCACTCCTCCACACGGTGAGCAGCATGGGTTGCGCGACAAAATTCTTCCAGCGACGTTGTGGGAGTGGCATTGCTCAGATAGTAATCGGTTTTCACAGCAGATCTGTCACGCTCGTGGGAGCGAACGACGATGAGGACTTCTGGGAGATCTTCGTAACGCCCCCGCTTACAGGAGATAACAGGACAGCAGATGGCCTCGACTAGAAGTGGGCCCTTGGAGCCGTCACGCACATCAATCCGCTTCCATCGTGACATGGGTTGCGCCTTGAGCCACGCATCTGCTCGCAGGTGAGTAGGCTTGGCTGGTCGGCCATTTCCTTGGCAGACCGGAGGCGCTTGAGTCAGATCTCGAATCAACGTGTTGCTCGGCACCGACAGGCAGTAACGTTCGCCACGAACCTGCAATTCACGGCGGAACTCGATACTGCGGCCCAATTCGTCGTCACCGGTGATCCAGCGATGAGCCAAGGCCTGGCTATGTCATTCTAACAGAGCCAGACACAACTGATGACGCGTCCGATGCTTCCGACGTGCTTTGGGGACGCCAGCGGACTTCATTCGCCAGCGGTCTTGGGTCCACTCTTTGGGAAGGAACAGTTCGGTGTCGACCAAGGCATGTCCTTGCCCAGAGACATAAGCCAGATAAACTCCGACCTGGCAGTTCTCAAGCTTGCCCAGGCGACCACACCACTGCCGAGTCACACCCACGGACTGGTCACCTTTCTTGGGGAATGCAGACGGATCGAAGACCAGCACTCCATCCTCCTGGCCAAGTGATTGACCGATCTGCCGAGCTAACTCATGGCGGATGCCTTGATCATCCCAACGCGATTCGCCGATGAAGTGCTGGATCGATTTCCGATCCTGTCCGAAGAAATATGCGATCGACTCAGCGTTCTTGCACTCCAGATACGAGCATAGACATTGTACGGACATAGCAGCATGACAAGCCTGTTCGTGCCGCACAAAGACCTTCACAAACGGCTGCATAAATTGATACAACTGATCGGACAAACGGGCAAACATCGTTGATGAGACCCGACACTCTTGCTTGAGTTCTTCGCGACGCACGCGAAACGTCTCTTCCATGAACCTGCCTCCTCCGGTGACTCCCAGTCAAAGATGAAGATGGCAACATTCTCCCACAAAAAGAGTTACGACGCAAAACGGAAGTCGGACAGTCGAACTAGTCCTTCCAGATTTCTCTTCAGCAGTTCAAACGTCTGCTGGCTGACCTTCCAGCTTTCGGCAGACTTTTTCAACAGACACACCCGACTCGGCTTGCCGTAAGGCTAAGGCGACCTGGGACTTCTTCATGGCTGTCATCTCCTCGCCTGATGGCCAGTTGTAGCTCGGATTTCCTTGCAAGAAATGGTTCAGGTCGTTGGAGGGAGATCAGGCTCGCTCCTGCGCTTCGATGGCCTTAAAAAAAGTCATTATCATTTAGGCTGTCGATTGCCCTGTTTCGAACTTCTGGCGGAGTTTCTTAAGCATTCGAGATTTACAGAGGTAAACAGAGTTTTCAGATACGCCTAGTTCCAGAGCGACCTCCTTGGCGGGACGCTCTTCTCCGATGGTTAAATAAAAGATAGTCCAATCTCGGTCACTGAAATGAGAGCGGATTGATTCGATTACCTGCTGCAGCTTCTCTTCGTATTCTGCCGAGTTGTCAAAGTATCGAGGTATAAGGCCGGTGACAAAATCAGGATCCTGTCGATGTTCAATCGGCAATTTCTGTCGACGCAACGCGTCAATAATGCGAGATTGAACCACGATTTTAAGCCAACGTCGAAAACTTCCCGATCGCTGACGATTGAATGCATCAACACGTCGAAACAGCTGCAGAAAAAGATCCTGAGCCATACAATCACTATCTTCCGCAGAAAGTCCAAATTCTTTGCAGCGACGAACAATTATCGGACGGTAATGTTCGACGAAACGGACCCAGGAAGATTGATCTCCTTCGGCAATCGCACGGAGGAGCGTCGTTGATGTTTCCGAATTGTTTATTGAAGACATATTGCAGGACGACAGGCAGCATCGTTTTCATGAGGGGAGGTCAAGTTTGCCATCGGTGCAATTTTAGTAATCAACCTTCATTAATCCAAGGAAAATCAATAGATCTGTTGAAGATGCCTTTTTAAGATGAAGACAATTATAGTAGTTCCTATTGTGCCGAGACTCTCTCGAGATGAACCATGACGAAAGAACGTCAACCTTTGGCAGACGACAGTTGGAGTGCCGATAAAGCTCTCTTCGCGATCGATGACTCAATCGAGTCGATCTGCAGTGAGTTTGCCTCAAAATTGCATGCCGGACAAGCGGTTACCATTGAAGATGTTCTGAACGAAACGAACGGTCCTGACCGGACAATGCTTATCAGCCTACTGATTCTGATCGAATTCCGTCACCGCTGGATTCGTGGCGAAACGCCATCACTGGATGACTACCTGTCGCGTTTTCCTGCGGAGACCGAAACGATTCAAGGGCTGGTCCCACAGATTGAAAAAATGGCCCGACGTTTTTCTCTGGCTTTGATGGAAACCGTTGTTAAGCCGGAAGTGCTCAAGTCGATTGGTCATTTCCAGATTCGCGAAGTCCTGGGACGGGGCTCATTCGGGACGGTCTGGCAGGCGTGGGATACCAAGCTGAGACGACATGTCGCTATCAAATCGGTTACGCATTATGATGATCCTGCTCGTGACCTGCCGATGGCGATGCACGAGGCTCATGCGGTCGCCAGCTTACACCATCCCAACATTGTGCGGATTTTCGACGTAGAAGAAATCGATGACCGCCTCTGTCTGGTTTCGGAATACGTCGAGGGAGTCAATCTGGGTAAGGAGTTGGCCGACGGACTTCTAGACTACAAAAAATCGGCCTTCATTTGTCAGCGAATCGCTGAGGCCCTCCAGCACGCCCACGACCACGGTGTCATCCACCGGGACATCAAACCGACGAACATCCTGATCAATGCCAACGGTGAACCACTGTTGACGGATTTCGGTGTTGCCAAATATTCGCATGCTGACAAAACGCTCAGTGACGAAGGGAAAGTCGTCGGATCGGTCCGCTATATGTCCCCTGAGCAATCGCGCTGCAGCGAAATTGACGGCCGTAGCGACGTCTATTCGCTCGGCGTAGTGCTCTACGAGCTTATTACAGGCAGACCCCCGTTCACTGGCTCAATTAAAGAGATTATGTTCAGCCACCAGTTCCGCGACCCGAGATCGCCGCGAGCGGTGAACCCTAAAATTCCGAAAGATCTGGAGACGATTTGCCTGAAGGCGATGAGCAAGAATCCGGGGGATCGATATCAGACGGCGGGGGCGATGGGGGAGGATCTGGCGAGGTGCTTGGCTGGTGAGTTGATCATGGCCAAGCGACGGACACTGGTGAAGATCCTCGCCAGTAAGTGCCGTCAGAACCCATGGTTCTTCGGATCAGTGTCGGCTACATTGTCGATGTTTGGGATCACAGCTTTGGCCATCGCCAATGCGGCAATTTCTGCCTCTCCGCACAGTTATGGCCAGTGGAATGTCAATGTAGAGACTTTTCCACCGGGAGCCACGCTGAGCATCAATCCTATTGACCCGTTAACTGGCAAGCTGATTTCAACAGGTAAGTTTGCTAATCCTAAGGAAACCACGCCACTTTCATTGTGGCTTCCACCAGGAAAATACCGGGTACGCGCATCACATGATCGTTACGCGACCGCAGAAGCAGAACGCCTGGTTCCGCCAATCGCCGAAATCAATTCGCGTGCACCGGATAAACATACCTTCTGGTTTCGCAAGGAAGGAGAAAAGGAAACTATCGGATGGCTCGATATTTGCCTGCCAAGAAAAAATATTGCCGAAAGCATGTTCTACATTCCCGGCACAATGGAGATACAACAGGTCTATCGCGACTTCATTGCCAACGAGGGGAATATCAACTCGTTTTACGTTGCTCCTCAAGAGTTTCGTCTCCACGATTATTTGCAAATCCGTGATACGCCTCCCCAGCACCATCGAAATGATGCTCACGACTTTCCATTTCTCTGCAGCCAGGTTCGAGCGAAACATTGGGCAGAAGAGGCTGGAGGACGATTATTAACACTTAAGGAAATCCAGCACACCTTACGTTATGTAAAGTTCCTGAGACAACATCACCAAAAACCGATTGGGACACAATCCCTGGATGACCTAATATCTCTATGCGATTCGCTAACCGACAATATTTCTGAATGGACTGCGACGCTCGATCCTTTGTCAACGGAGAAGTTTCGAGCTTACCGCATCACTGGCGCCGGTATCCCAGACGATGCATTGTTGACCTCACTCGATCTAGTTGATACAGGTCAAGACACGTTATGCACTACCTTTAGAATCGCAAGGAGTGGACCTTGAAACAAATGCCACCGCATTTTGACGCACCAGCCGATTGGAGAGTGATTTATTATTTTTTGACGTGTCCGGACGATGAGACATTGCGATTGTGGGATGAGATCTTTACCGAGATCGCCTCGGTTGGAAGTTGTGTCACGATATCAGAGACAAACAGCCCGCCCAGTAATGAAAATATTACTCCACACGTACATGTGCTTGCCCAATATGAGCAACTTGAAAAAAATGGCAATGCCGCTCACCAGATGCTACGTCGGTACTACTTGATGCCTTCGTCGAAGCGGGCGTGTACATCCATGCCAACGACAACACGAGATCTGGTTTCAAGTGGCTGGGCGGAGGATGTGCCCCTCGATGTAGATATTCGGCGTAGACTCACAACTTATTTTAATTGGTGTAATGATCACTTTCCTGCTCGTCATACAGCTGTGTACTTTTTAGGGCATGGCAGTGGCACTCTAGGGCTGCTCTACAGCGTCTTGAGAATGCTGGAAACTGGTTATCCAGTCGATATAGAATTGGTTAGAAAATTACTGAATTTATTACAGATTGAGTTCGACTTTATTTCTCCACTTGGAATCGACAAAGAAAAGGTGACTGATAAGCTCCTCGAATTTCTTCAGACTGATCAAGCAGAGAGACTTATCGCCACAGAAAACGCCTATGGAACCACTGTCTTCAGTGGAAAAGGTCGAGAATCTCTTAGCATCACAGATCTTGGCCGCATTTTCTCTGAGACGCTGACAGGTGCCGGGCGAAAAGTTGACATCATCGGCTTCAATTCTTGCAGTATGTTGAATTTTGAAAATGCTTATGAACTCTCCTTCTGTGGATGCAAGTATCTTTATGCTTTTCCTGCCAGTCAAATGGTGAGTTTTCCACATCGAATGTGGCTCAGCTGGCTGTACAGTGGATCGAGGACCATCTTAGGCCGTTTTCCTGGAATGAATCCGATCTCTCCAGAGCGATTTCTTAAGGCTGCTTTCCAAATGGAAGTGATGAATAAACTGCCTGCCTCAAACTTTGCTTGCTGTGCAAGTGGCGTGGTGAAGACGGCAAATTCACAGATTGTCGGAGAAAAACTTAATGCATTTGCCGACGAAGTGTTAAAACTGTTTGAAATCATTGATTCTTGCAATTCCACCGATTTGGATCGGAGAGAAGCAAAACATCAAGTTCAGATCCTACAGGATCTGCGGTTCAGTTCACGGTTATACATTGCAAAAGATCGAGATCTGCTCGGTTTTCTTGGGCCTGTCAGCGAACATCGGGAATTAAGACAGACGCTTCGCGACGCTGCTGTTCTAGCGACGGAATCGATCAAGAATGCATTTCTGCATCACGACACTGGCATCATATCCACAAGCAGGCAGCTTGTGGCATATGATTTTTGCAATCAAATAAGAAACACCCAGGATCCCGACGCGGTGTCCCTGAGTGTCTTTTTTCCGTCCAGATCTAGCGCGGCACTTCAATCCTATCGAAGTGCCAACCTACGAGCGGTCGAGGATTTGGCTTGGCTCAATATGGTTGAGCGATTGTTCTGATATGCTCTATTGAAAAATCCGAACTGCAAAACGATCAGGGCCTACATTCACGTAGTTGAGCTCTGCGTCACCTAATGAATTTGGCAAGGACACTGTACCCAAATTCCTGAACGAAATCATACCCTCAAATTCCGGATCGTCGTATCGAATCAAATGAGCACGGTTAGATCCTCGCGGAGGCTCTTCGATCTCATAGCCTGTTCGGGATGTAACAATTTCAACTCCTTGGTGTTTCTTGCTCACGACCTGTAGGTAGAACCAGCGATCGTCTCCACCAGACACGCGGTTTTTAATCCTCACAATGAATTCGTCGGTTACCTTGTTTTTTGCTCTTGAATCTGTGCGATTAATGATTTGGGTTCTCCCAACTCGGTTGCTAGGGCGTCGATCACCTGCCGACAAGTCCTCGCAAGGCTGATCCGAAACCGTGCCGGTTCCGCCACATCTCGTGCATTGTTCACAGTATTCTGGCAAATCCTTGTCTGCTGCGTCTTCAAATTGAAACGAATAGACCTGACCGCTTGTGCAATCATCGTTATTAAAAACGTGATACGTCACTTCATAAACCCAAACATCTGGGTCGTCGGTATCGGCCGCATACTCCTTATGACAAAGACAGTAGTGAGTTTGAGCATGACTAATTGTGCTGCAGCAAAAGATCATCAGGAAGAAAATTGACTTGAGATTGGCCACGTAGTACTACCTTTCAAATAAGAAAAAATCGGTCTCACCAACTCACAACTTGCCCATCATCACGTGTCGAGAGCTTTTTCAGCTCCCACAGATCAATGTTGATGCTCATTAATCGAACGGCACCATCTGTCAAAAGGACATGTACACCCCCTTTGTGTTCCGAGAGAAGAGGGTTGTTCGGGCCACCTCGATACTCAATTCCCTTGTGAACAACTGGCGAATACTCGTAAAGACTGAGTGGATAACGGATCGTTGTCAGATTGTGGCCGGGACTGGGGGACGAACCGGATGGGGCCATATATGCTGGTGGCACACCTCGAGCCGAAGTTCCGGCAGCCCATCCTCGCTCTCCTGATCCCTCGACAAGACGTTCCACATTCGAATATGTGTCAAACATCCTTCCGTTCTGCTCGCCGACCGCGATCACGTTTGACGTACCATCCGTGACATCAGCAATCCGGATATGAAGATTTGTGACAAGAATCCCCCCCGCGCTGATCTTACCCCGGTTTGCCGCGTTCCCATTTGAGCAACAGATAGTCGATCTTTCTTCCTTGAAGCCTTGGTCAATAAAAAGGGTGCTATCGACGCTGACAGCGCCTGCGATGCCAACATAGTTCGGAAATAGTTCCGCAGGCTGTGGTGGTAGGCCAGGAAAAGGGGAGGGTACTGGCGATTTGGCGTCTGGAATTTCCCGCGAAGGACAGAGCATAAACGGCAGTACATAATAAGTGGCCAAAGCAGGATTGCTCGTCGAGTCGCCGTTATTGTGCATCAACATATCGAATTGATCATACAGCGCCGTTTGATCGAGATACGGAAGAAGACCAACCCACCAACTTGGACCGTAACCAGCAGCATTTCCAGTAGCTCGCTGGGCTCGTGCGCCAATCGGGAAGCTACCATTCACATCATGATAATTATGCAGCGCAGTCCCAATCTGCTTCAGATTGTTCTTACAACTTTCCCGGCGTGCTACTTCACGCGCCTGCTGCACTGCAGGGAGCAGCAATGACATGAGAACAGCAACAATCGACAGCGAGACCAGTAACTCAATCAGCGTAAAACCAGATGGTCGCGAGCCTGCGTTGCGCATTTCGTCTTGATCTTCCCATATTGAAGTGTAATGCCTGAACGCAGGCCCAAGATATAACTCTCCCAACCTGTCTTCAATTGGCAAATTCTCGTCTTCACGAAAAATCTGGACAAAAATCTCACTTCGGTCTCTTAATGCTTAGCGGGACAAGCAATGACAGATTCTTTCGATTTAGAAACTGAGAACAGAGACAACTCCGATTACTCCTGCGGTCAAAGGCAAAAAAATGTGTTCGAACGAAATTCAAGGCGACTATGCGTTGAGAAGACCGACATTCGAACAATATGACGGAATTGATGTCCTTCGATTTCGGTCTGCTTGGCAGATCAAGCTGTTGCTCGACGATCTATTTTTGGATTTTATTACCGAATACATTGAGTCACATGAATCGCCATACCGAATCATCCTCTGCTTGGAATCAGTCAGTGGTCTCACCCTGACTGATTTGGGTAATCTGGTCGCCGTTTTCCATCCGTTCGTAGAGGATAGTGGCCTCATCTGTCTTTGTAATCTTCAGCCAGATGTCATAGAGTTAGCATCGCTGCACCTGACCGATTGCCTATTTCTTGTCACAGCTAATCTTGAAGATGCAATCTCTAAAATCAAAAGTGCTGGTGAAAGCTAAGGGTGATCACGTTCAGCGTCGGGATACTGAGGAGGCTCAGGGCGTTGCACGGGTCGTGCATCAGGAGGAGAAACCAGAATCCATCCAAGACTTGAAAAGATCGATATCAACGTGCGGTCGGCATCAGGCCGGCATCGAGTTGCTGAAAAATGGTCGCGGCGAGGGACTTGACATCGTCGAAATCCGAAAGATCGAAGCCGCGAATCGCCTTCAAGCGATGTCCGACGAGGTAAATAACGGCCTGATGTGAGCTGAAGACACCTTACGTCGTACGTAAGTGCCTTTTTAGTGGAGGATAACGGAGTCCACTTGGGGGGATGCAAGTGTTGATAAATAAGGAGTTATGTCGAACGATCGGTTCCTTATCCGAACACTTATCCGAACATTTCGGATAAGGGAAAAGGGCTTCATTTGCTTCGGCATTCTCTCAATTTATGACTTCATGGGTTATTGGCTAAAATGCGATGCAGCGATAGAGGAGCTGCACCAAATGGCAAGACGTACGAGAAAGCAACTGAAAGGTGATTCCAAGAGGGTTTATCTTCGACTCGTTTCCGAATTCCCCTTGGAGTCAATCGGATCAGAAAACGAACGAAGAGCTGCTCAGAAAATCATTGATAGACTGCTTGAAATGAGCAGCCTTAGCGAAGCAGAGGAAATTTATCTGAATGCTTTGATTGATCTTGTGTCAGCTTTCGAACTGAAGCAACAGTCAACTAAGCATGTCCTTGAAGATAGTTTTCCAGCAATAGCATCATGGATTCATCATGGTTGGATCGAAATCGGCGATCAGGAGATGACCGGGTTTTCGGCGATGGCGTTTGATTGTGGCGGAATGGTCTATGAAGCTGCCGAATGCGAGACGCTGGGGCAATGCATTCGAGCGTTAGAAAACGGGCTCCGAGACTACATGAAGGAGCGATGGAATGAAGAGTTTTAACGCGGCAATTCAAATTCGCGGTCGCCATCGTAGCTATTTACATCCCTCATCTCTCCCCGGAATGGGTCTGCTCATCGCAAACTACGAGCCATTTCGCTGCACTTCTTACGTCAGAAATGATGTACTCCCGTGATTTCAAAGAACGATCGTTTCTCAAAAGCTATTCGAACATTGCCATAGATGGGGATCTTACTCATCAATTTGAATTACAACTCCCGAAAGCTCCTCGCTCGCATACTTGCCGTTTTGATCATGCATGGGAAATAAGAAACCAAACCAGTATTCTCCCTTTAGGCTCATATCAATCATTTTTCCGAGTTCAACAGTGACCTCCCATTCCTCATTTGGGAGAAGTTGTCTTTCTTGCTTCTGCCCTTCGCTCCATACCTTTCTTCCTAACGGTAGAAATAGGTTCAACCACCGTTCATCTGACTTTCTTTCTGAGAACCCGTCCTTCCACTCCATGATTTGATCATCGCTCTTTGGTGTTTTGACGTAATAGAGCGGTAAAAAGTGTCCATCGAGCTGCTTACATTCGATTGTCAATGTTTTGTCACTACGATTTTTTATGAGTAACACAACCGAAACATTCTCATCCGGTGAGAATTTTTTAATGGCAGACTCCCCCGTGACATTAACCTCTGCCCAGACATTTACGTCTGGCTTAGCTGAATTAGTTACGAGTGGCTCGGAATTCGAAGGAAGAATCTGTGAAGACTGCTTTGTGACTTCGGGTGGCTTTGTCTTTTTCTGACATCCAACGCCAAGTGAGAAAATGATTACGCAGCACAAACCCCAATGCCGCCACAAATTTCGAGAGCAATTTTGCTTATCAAGTTGTAATGCAAGTGGAATAATTTGATCCATCACGGGCACCATCCTTCATTATGCAGTCCAGGTATCCAGCCACTATTGTTCCAAAATGGCGAGTCAAAGTTTTCAAATTGCGTTTGATGGTGATGAGTCCATTGGAGAGGATTTGTAACACTTGTCTGCTGCGGGCCTCCAGTTGATGGAATGCCACTGAGCTGCCAAGTGTCTCTAAAAGAGTTGCAATTGAGGTCGAAACGAATAGCCTCTGCTTTCCAGCTCCAAGTCATTTTTCTCATCGCAATCCAAATACTACCATCGCCATCCGGTCGCCACATCACATATGTTTCAAATGAGTCGTCAACAGACGCTTTTGCTCCTATCTGCTGCAATAAGCAGTTCGGAGAATCACTCCCTGACACAATACCTGTTTGATTGGCCAATACGGCGGAGTTCAAGTTACTATACATTGGTGTCAGGCTTCCAGATACTCGATCTAAAAACATCCCGGTAGCACTAAATGTTGTCGTTCTTTTTTGATCGCCATCGGCAGTCGTATTAGGATTGTTCTCGCTGATATTTATTCGAGTAGATTTGATTAGTTGTACAACGCCGAGACGACCAGAAAAATCTTGTGGAGCGGTCAATTGAGCGTCCCACTTAATACCTTTGGTGTTGGGAGTAACATTTATATTTGAGTACGAGAACTCAGATTGGGTCAACGAAATATTTGCATGAGAAAGCTGCGAAACATTTAGGAAAGTTACACCTGATGGAGCAACAACCTCAATTGTCCTTTCTGCATTCTTCGTATTAGGTCCGACTCTGATGGTGAGGTTTATTGTTGAACTCGATGGCGTAATCCAGCAGAAGGAAACGGTTTTTTTATCTAGGTCGTTAAGCTCCAATTCCGTTGTTGTAACGCTCTGAGGAATACCACTGAAGTCGGCGGTATTCAATGTATTCGTTTTGCAAGTGGAGCCACCAATATTCCAGGAATACGATTGCACAAAATTATCGTTTGGATTGACCGTTGCGGTGAACACATTATTTAGCCCAATTACGGATTTGTTATCCGGCCTGCCCCCCGCGATCGACACTTCGAACGCGGTAAAGCTGACAGACGCAACTTGTGAACACTTCCATGATGCCTGAACTGTATAGTCTCCAAACAAATCAGGCACGGTTGTCGCAGATAGGCCCTGACCACTGATTGTAGCCGAAGAATCATCTGGCTTTTCAGAAAGCGACCACGTCAATCCCGATGCAGGAGGCGATACTCCCTCCGGTACGAACGATGCTTCTGCTGTGACGGTATCGTCGACCCAGATCGGATCTTCGGGGCTGACGATCTGCACACTCGAAAGTGCAATAACCAGAATTGAAACCGAACCAGATTGCGATTTAGAACAGCTCGGACAATCATCGCGACATCCGTCGCAGTCATCACTCCCACTCCATGCTGCTGATACGTGATAGGAGATTGTCCACACTCCAATACCATTTGGTGAGAACGTAAAAGAAAAGGTAGACTGACTGCTACCGCATTGAGATAGAACAGTACTGCAATCGACACCTTCAGCACCAATTGGACCAGGGCCATCAGGATCTCTAGTGACGCTTGCACTCCAGTTCCATGTCGGTCCGGTAAGTTTACATTCCGAGTGCGTCTGTGGCTCGTCGTGACTTGCGGACAGACTAATATCAGTTGATTCGCAGGTCGCAATAAATTCGGGTATTTCTCCTCCGGCATCGTTCAAAGTAATGTTGCAGGACGGCTCTTCAATGATTGCAGCAAGACCGAACTGCTCAATCGAAATAAAGCCAAGGATTACAAGTAGTCGAAGGCATCTCATTCGTTTGCTCCATCCAATTTCTTCTTGAAGTACTTTTCATGAAGATATTCTGGGGTTTGGCGACTCAGCTTCTCAGTTTTCTTTTTGACGGCTGCGAATCCAGCAGCCATCTTTTCATCAAAGTCTTTACGATCTTTTGAAGACCAGGCTTTTAGTTCCCAACGCCAGGCATCAATTAATGACGGAGGTGCACTTTCGGCGATGGCTGTCCTTAAAGCCAAAAGACGTGCCGGACGCGACGCTTCCAACGCGTTTTGTTCAGTATTGGGAGTGGTGGAATTCCAAAGATCGTGTGCGTTTCTCAGCGTCTCTGACCAAGTAGAATCGACTTGAGTCCTGGGAGCGGCATATGATACACCTCCCATCCACGGTAAGCTCCAGTCTTCATACTTCCATTCACCTGCAAGAGGGCGACAGAAGATGCCAGAGAGGATGGTGTTAAAGCTGTCATTACATGCAACTTTGATCCAATACTTGCTTGGTCCGGTAACTACAAATGTGTGATAGACTCCTCCCCGAAATTCACGAACACGGGCACGTGCGATTGGGTCGGAATTGTACGCACGTCGCTCATTTTCAGCGTAAGGCTTCAGTTCGATCAGGTAGTCACGCAGTCTGTTCCGCCCAGTGATCCCATCTTTATTGAAGAAGTAAAGAGCGACTTCATGAACGCCTTCATGTACGTCGACTTCTACCCAAATATCTGGCCCTTCGTGAGTCAATGGGTAAGCTTCAGCATGGTCATCCCATTCAGCTTGTCGCCGATAACCGATGATTGGATTGTAAAGAACTCGGCGGTCGTCCCACCGAACTTTGTGGCACCAGTGCCGCAATGCCTCTCCCTTTTCACCATTGGAGCCAGTAAATCCCCTGATCGAATAATGTGTCCCGTAACCGACGACATGATCCATAGGGGCATCCATGGCACACAACATCGCGTTGCCACGACCGTAGCGACCGACCCAGTCTCCTTTAGTACTCCAATCCTCTCCAATATAGGCTCCAAACCCGACTTTGAAGGGAATCTTGCTTTCTTCGATAATGCGACGTAATTGCTTGAGTTGCTCACTTGAAGGTGGAGCAGCCTCTGTTGGCATCGTTGATGTGGCGAGATGATTCTGAGCAATATCAGTCTTAGCAATTACTGATGCCGCACCGGGCAAACCGATGTCGGTCTTTTGAAGTCCTGGAGTTCCATTTCCATAGCCTCCTACCCAAGTCGTGCCGTCGCTAACGGGCAAAATATCGGTGATTACACAGTCCCCCTGAGTCTTAATACCTAATTCATCTGGCTTCAGAGTAAGATTTAGTTTACTTGCCTCATGGCCGATGAAGAGGCCTTCGATTCGGAATGCCATCCAAATCCGACCTTCGTCATCCTCGGCTAGTGCGGTGATGTAATCTTCAGGCAGGAGCATTTCTCGAAGAATATTTGTTGGTTCACGCCAATTCGAAGACGGTCCATCAAAACTTTCTTTTACCTTGCCGATGGCATCACGCCCTCTCACGAATTCCCAAGTTACGCCGCTATCTTTACTGCGAGCCAGTCCACGTACCGTTGCGACAAATACGGTACCGTCTTTAGCAACGAGAACGTCATTGATCTGATCACAGGGAATTCCTCGACCTGTCATTTTCTCGCTGAAGTTGCTTGATGTCGGTGCCTTAACACTTTGCCAAATGCCGTAGTCGTCATTCCGTTTTCCGATTCCCAATCCCTGGGTTTTTGAACCAGCGTAAAGCGTGCCATCGTCCGCAAATGCAAGAGCTTCAATTTCGTCGACGTGAAGTGCGGTTGTCTCAAGAGAATCTCGAACCGGAAACCACCCACCCCTTGTTAAATAGCTCCATGAACGGCTTTGGTCAGAATAGCGAGACAGGCCCAAATTAGTCGCAATCCATATGTCACCACCGATCGGATCGCAAGCAATGTCGAAAACTCGTTCCCCTAATGGACCACTGGTCGATGGATAATTCTTCCAAGTGAGACCGTTGAATACGGAAACTCCTGAAAACTGGTGTCCCACCCAAATCCTACCGTGTTGGTCAGAGCAAAGTGCATAGATGCTATCGTCACCAAGACCATCCTTTGTCGTAAACTGTCGCCAGCGATCTAAATCTGCTGATTCAGCACAAAATACGCCTTGGTCTTCTGTCCCGCACCACACTCTGTTCTGAGCATCCCGGTGTAGCGAAACAACATGATTTCCGATTTCGGATCGAGTAACATAGAGGTGCGAGGGAGTGACTTTTGGAGATTCATCTAGTTCGACGCTGTTAGTGAGGATTGGCGAATCAGGTGAAGATTCAACCGTATTACGATTGCTCAGCTCTGCTTTCGCAAATGATTCTGGGATAGCAGTTGGCAACGATACCGGCGGTGAAACAGCCGATTGCATTGTTTGATTTTCTAAAGGCTGCTCTGCACGCTGGCTTACCAGTAACGCAATGACCCCAATTACTATTGCTGCCAAGAACAAGGCAACGATCTGGGAGTTGTTCCGCTTTTTGTTTCGCTTCTTTGCCACGATCCGTCCGGAATTTTAGAGGCGTTGAGTGATTACTGTCACCACATCAAAGCTAATGGCATTATGCAAATCAATACACGAGTGGCCATGGGTGCAATATTAACAAACTCTTAATTATATCCACATGATCATATAAAATTATTTGATCACTATGCTTTGGGCTTTGCCTTTGTAATATCCTGTCAAGTTCTGCTCGCCCGCACATCCGATGACAAATTTTGCCTTCCCCGCCGCCTCTCCGCCTGGGCCAGTCGCAATCAACTCGCCATTCAAGAACAGATTTGTCTCTGTTGCAGTGAAAACGCCCTTAACGTGAGACCACTCACTTGGTGGGACTGCACGATCCGAATTCAGCATACCGGTGGCATGTTCTGCGGAAAGAACCGATCCGCAGATCGCTATTCCATAGCCGTACTTGCCGGGTATGTCCGATCCGACGATAAACTGACATTTATCGGATTCGTAATGATCTGGTTTCACCCAAGCTTCGATGGTTACCGGTAGTTTTCGTTGGAAATTTGTAACTATTCGGGTTCTACCGTCAAAGTGAAGCACATCACTCTCGCGTTGTCGAATCGCGAGTCCAATCAGGCCGGTACCGACAAGAACGACAATTGCCCCGACGAGCCACTTCCAGTGACTACTTGTCTTCGATAAGTTCAGCCACTGTTGGAGATCGGAAGCCAATTCCTGGGCTGACTGGTAACGATCGTCAGGATGTTTGGACAAGCAACGCGAACAGATCAATTCCAATTCGACTGGCAATGACGCATCTGCTTCTCGCAGCTTTTTTGGTTGCCGAAATAAGATCTGCTCTCGAAGTAGAGTTGATTTGCTTGCTTCAAAAGGCGGTTTGCCAGTCAGCAACTCGAAGAGGACTACGCCGAGTGCGTGTATATCGCACCTGCCATCCAGGATTTGCGTCTCGCCAGCGATTTGTTCTGGAGCCATGTAACTGAGCGTTCCACTGGAAACTGCTTTCCCTTGTTCGATCTCAGACAGTGTTGTAGCAACTCCAAAGTCTGCGATTAAAGGTTTGCCAGCAGCGTCGAGGAGAATGTTCTCCGGTTTGATATCGCGGTGGACACATCCCTTCTGATGTGCGAAATGCAGAGCCTCAGCGATGTCTGCGATCATCCTAACTGAGTCTCGAAGTGGCAAGCGGCGATCACGGATTAGATCAGCAAGGCTCTTGCCTTCAATCAATTCGAACACCAGAAAGAAGTCTCCATGATGCTCCCCAACATCATGAACTTGGACAATCGAATTGTGACGCAGACGAGCCACTCGTCGTGCTTCGTCCAGAAGAAGATCAGTCGTCGTTCTGGCATGCCCAATCTTGATTGCGACGTTTCGTTGGAGCTTCAAATCATATGCTTTGTAAACTTGGCCGTAGCCTCCTTGGCCAAGCAGTGCGTCAAGGCGGTAGCGTTCAGCCAGTACATCACCGGAACGATCCTTTGTTTCTGCCTTTCGATTATCCGTCAATGGACGAGCAGGGTTCTTCTTGAGCCACTCTGTTTGGCGGAGTGCTTCGATTCGTACCTTAACTACGTTCGTCAGTTGAGGACAGTCAGTGCAGAGAGCATCCGCTGAGAGTTCTTCACCATCTTCTAAAGCGTCCTCCCATTTTACTAATAGATCGGCGACTAGATCCTCCTCGTCTTTAGTCAAGCTCACCTCCATCAATTTGATCCTGAAGAGACATCCGGGCGGATTGCCAGAGTCGCTTAACCGTGGAAAGTGAAATCCCTAGAACTCTTGCAGCATCAGTTTTCGACAGGCCGTCGTACCAGATCAGGGAGAAAAGCTCTCGTTCAGCGTCCGGAAGGTCTTCCACGCATTCGTGGAATCTGGACCATGTCTCTAAAGTAGCTGGCTCGCTCATTTCGGCTTGTCGGATTTGATCGTCAAGTTGCCTTTCTTGAGTAGCTAAGCCTTCTGGTCCAAAGAACCGCCTAGCCAAGTCGATCAGTTCTCGACGAATCTGGATTGCTGCTAACCCGTAAAACTTTCTTGGGGTTTCAGGTGACACTGTCGCTAACGCTCGATGCAGTCGTAGGAGGCTTTCTTGGAGCAAATCGTCAGTGTCGGACCACCTGCCGACTCCTGGATATTTTTTGAGCATCCGACGAGCCATAATTCTGAGCCGCTCACAGCAATGCGAAATGATCGTCCGCCGAGTTTCGACGCGACCGCCGCTCAACTGGTCTAACTTTTCTTGTAAGTCCGTGGTGTGTCCCAATGTCTTCTCCGCAAGGCAAACCTGCGATTCAGAAACAAGGTCCACCCAACAGACTGAGCGAGAGCCGCAGCGAAAGTGGCTCAGAGAAATGATGCGATTTCTTGTCGATGTGACAAAATGTGAAGTGTATGTGAACATCTGAGCCATTTTTCGGACGGCTCTCGCTTAGCCAATAGAGCGACATTCACAAACAGCGTGGACCACTTCTGGTAGAGCCAGGAAACTCACTTTCGAACGAATAGGATGTGTTAATGACGACTGATGAATTTGACGGCTATAAAAAATGGCTCGGAATTTCGACAAAGAAGCGTCCACCCTCGCACTACGACTTGCTCGGTATCTCCATAAACGAAGACGATCACGACGTCATTCAAGCGGCTGTCGAGCAGAGAAGAAACTACGTCCTCACGCAGATGGGCTTAGGGCACGATGTCCAGGTCAAGCAGATCAAACAGCAAATAGACGAAGCAGAGCTCACTCTGCTCAATCCTGATATGCGACGCGACTATGACCGAAGCAAGGAGCTATTTGCCAAACGCAGAATGAGCCGCCGAGTCGATCCTCATGCTCAATATTCACCGATTCGTTCTCAACCCGGCAGAACGGTTGGAGAGGGAAGTGAGTTGGGTTGGAATTTTACCGTCATCGTAACAGTGGTTCTTGCCGCGTTTTGCTTAATGGCGACACTGAGCTTTTATTTGCCGTGGTCGCAACCGACCACCTCGGTAGAGAAAAAAGCCCCTGACGAAATGCAGGGGAAACCACAAGCAGAAGTTGTCGCTCAGCCCAAAATTCAAGTTGAACAGAATGCCCCCGTGATAGCACACGCCCCTGTTATTCCGAAAGATCCAGAGATGGCGGCTCCAGCGACGAATGCAACTGACACAACACAGGCAATGCTAGGACCGGAGGGCTTGTCGACGAAGCAGACCGAAAACCGCTTAGGAGAGGGTGGCAATCAGACATTGTCCTTCTACTCGTTGGTTGATAGCAAGTCGCTGAAAGACTGGAAGCACAACGAGTCGGCTCAGATTTGGGAAATCAATGAAAGCGAAATCGTTGCCCAAGGTGGCAGAAGCCAACTTTATTATACTGCAAAGCCGTTTTCAGACTTTGATCTGCAACTGGAGGTTAATCATGAGCGGGATAGCAACGGTGGCATTTACGTCCGATGCCAGAGGAACCTCAAAACGGGCGAATATCCGACAAGCGGCTATGAGATTCAAGTGTTGGGTGAACGGCGAAATCCAGAAGAGCAGCGAATTAAAATCCTGACGGGATCGATTAACAAAGATAATAAGCCTGCGATCCAAATTCAGGACCAGTTGACGTCTTCTGGTAAATGGTTTCGTCTACGCATCGTGGCACAGGGAAATCAGATCACGACGTTCGTGAACGATCAAGAAGCGTCAAAGTATACAGATAACGGTGTTCCAAATCTCGAAGGTTACATAGCTCTCCAATCTCATACTGGTGTGGTGCGTTATCGCAACCTGCAGGTTAAGCCACTCTCGTCAACTCAGAACAAATTGGAGCCCGCTCGAAGATAAAAACAGATGAAGTTGAAAACTGTGATGAATCTTCCTGGACCTGGGGCTCGCTATTCAAAACGACTACTTGATTTGTCTTCAATTGATAGAACGGGAGTGAAGATGAAAAAATGTGAATGGTGCGGATTGCCCCTTTCGAACACTCTCGATAGGTATTGCAGTAAAAGGTGTGAAGTTGAGGGAAACGCTCACTCGCGACAGCAAACAGAACACATGCAACAAGGCCTTGCCCTTGCTGGGATCGCGACATTTTATGCGGTCTATTCAGGAGCAAAATGGATCAAGAGAGCTGCGGATGACGCGAGGCGAAAGCAGGAGAAAAAGGAGGCAGAGAAGAGAATACTAACTCGATCCCTTATCAAAGAGCAGTTTTCTTATTGTGATAAGTTTGAAACCGACCGTGACGAAGTCGTCTTTCTGGGAATGATACAAGCATGTGAGATTGTCCGTACCCGAGACGGCATCCAAAAGCAGGATTTAGCTGACTCATTGTTAGAAGAATATTCTCGATTACAAGCACGAATCGAGATGCTGACCGCAACAATCAGCCAAGAGCGGAAGCGGTATTTTCAACATTTTCTGAGGGCGTACTTGAAGTATCGAAATTCAAACTCTGAGAAAGCCGTTTCCAACGAGATTAGCAAAATCAATTTGAGGATGATCAGGTACCATTTGTACTTGTTGATGGCACTGAATTTTATGTTTCTTCCGTGGGGAAGTCGGACGAAAGCAAGACTCAATCGACTTAGTGTGAACCAAGAGATTCTTGCTCTGAAAAAACATCAACGACAGGAACAACGGATTCAGGATGTCAAACGTTTCCTTGAGGATCATCCACGTCTAAAGAAGAAATACCCAATTTCTCTGTAACTCCTAAGTACGTCGAATGGTGCTATGCAACGAACTTCTCCAGTGATTCTCCATCTCCGGATCTATTTAGCGTTCTTACCTGTTGCCTTCTTGGTGTCGCTATGCCTCGGACCGTTCGTTGTTCCCGCATTAATCGGAGGTGCGATTAGCATCTTTGTTTTCTTGAATGCGGCACGTCTCCTTACGAATCTCTTCGTCGCAACCATCGATCCAGTCGGTTACAACGCCAGAAAGAACGCCGGTGGGGATGCGTTCTATGATTCAATGTGATGGCCGTTCAACACTGACTGCGAACAGACCAGGAATTTAGGACTCGAAGCGAACGCCTGTTGTCCTTGTTGTGGCATATTGATGGCTTTGCACCCAGATTCAGCGAAATATTACACGCAGTGCGAATGCGGAGTTGCTTGGTGGAATGAGTGCTGGTGGCAATGGGATGGGCATGCGTGGGTACAATTGAAATGATTGGAGTTAGCTGAACCTCATTTGAGGCTAATGACTGAAAGGCGAGTCAATATACCGATTGCAACGAATTTAACCCGCCGCGATTTTTGGAATTCGACTTTCGCGAATCGCTTCAACCCTGTGGGCAAAATGTTCAAGTTGTCTGTAACAAATTTTGTAACAGCGGAAGTCGCCATAGTGGGTACTCCGGTGGGTTAGCCTCAAAGAAATCAGCTGGAATTTCTCGATTTATAATTTTGCAACAACAATTGGGCTTACGGTCCCTCAGGCTTTCGACTCGGTTCGAATCAATCGAATTACTTTGTTGGCAAACTCATCTTCCAGCTCGATGAGCACGAGCAGTGCCTGCTTTGCGATCGTCAACTCATCTTCGAGTACACATTTTGTTAATACGTCGATCATCTCTCCATCATCAAGAAGCAGAGCAAAAGCCACATTGACAGCCGTCGCACGAACCAGTCGATCAGGGTGCGTGATTGCGGCCGTCACCTCCTTTGCAAACCTCGTTGACTGTGTGCCAAACAATTCTGCGTGCCGTGCCAGCACATTCAACGTCAGTCGCACGACATCGGAGTTATCTGACCTCAGCAGTTCTTTGAGGAAGCCTTCGCTATTAGCCCACCCGATTACAAGTATTCGATTGAGCAATTCATCAGGCGTGGAGGGAGTCGCCTCTTCGCTGAGCAATTCAAACAGGAAGGCCAGTCGGTGAAATTCTTTTGTCATACTTTTTACAATCAGTACTCATCAGGTAACAGAATACAGGTCGAACTGCGATCCGCCTCTGTGATGATCCAGATTTTGGTGCCATCGTTGAGGAGAAAACTGGAGAGGATTCGTTCGCCGTTGGCGACTGCTTCAATATTGGCCTGCTGGTCCTCTTCATCGAGTTCGCCTGGATCGAGAACGATGTGCCTTTGCAGCATCTCCATCGCTGTCTGACACGTGCTTTGCAACGCGTCAATGGCTCCTGTCGTCGCGACGATCTGACCGAGCGGAAATCGAGGCTTTGTGTTGTTCGTGGCGGACATTAGGACTACCTTGGTTGAAGTAGTTGGTGATACTCCCTTACGCAGGTCCAATGCCAAATTCTCCCAGGTTCAAAAAGAGATGAGCCGAGTCTTCATGCCCGGCTCTTTGTTTCTCATTTGTCTGTTACGCTTCAATTTCATCCCAACAGAAATCAGTTGGTTGCACGCCTGTCGCGGGCAAGCCCTCACCGTGATACGTGCAGGGGAAGGGTGTCTTGCTCCCTTCCTGCCCGTGGATCAACAGGTGGTCGAGTTCGAGTACCTGTCCGCAGTTTCCTCCGTAGTATCGATCCTCTTCCGGGTAGTCGCCGAGGTCCGCTTCCTCAACGATGATGTGGTGACCGTACTTCTCGTCGTCGGCGAGTTCGTCAATGGCGTCCGACACACTGTCGGCTTCGACAATGAGAAACAGCGGCGAATAGCTGCCGCCAATCTCGATGAGCCATGGCTTTCCGAACCAGTCGCCGGGATTGATGACCGGCATGTCCTTGAGTTCGTGACCGTGAAATACTCCACTGGCAGTGATTCTCGCCATGCTCGTGTCTCCTGTTCGAGGTTGATGATACGAGAATGGCTGCGGTCCGATCACACTTCGGCGTGTTCCGCTTGGTACGCTTCTTCATCTTCTGCATCAAGATCGCCGAACAACTGAGTGAGATACTTTGCTTGACGACGGGCATCATCGTCCGAGCAATTACAGACGAGTTCGCCCCGGAAGAGCATGCCGTTTTCGCCGAGAGCGTAGCCAACGATGAACCGACCACGTCGGAGGCGGAACATCAAGGACAGTGAACCCGACCAGTACCGCTCGACGATCTCGCAGCGGCAGTCCAGCATCGTCTTGCCGCACCAACTCGTTAGCTTGATGTCGTGACGGTCCCCTTTCGTGTAACCAGTGATGTTCCGCCCGAAGACGGACGAACCAAGGGCGGCAAACTCTCGCCCCTCGTGCTCGATGATGCCGATTTCGAATTGTCCCTGTCGTTCGCAACGAGTGCTGCTCATATCCGTCTCCTGTCGTGGTGAAGGTGAGTTCTCAACACCACGACGGGACGGTCCACAGAAAAGTGAAGGCACACATCGACAGAAGTCTGTCAAATGTCAACTAGAATCTCTACTCCGCAAACTCGCCTTGTGATGGCTTGCCATCAATTTCACCAATCACAGTTCCCGCGAAATCCGCTACGTTCGCGATGCCTGCGTCGCTGCCCGTGAAAGTGGCCGCCTTACCGTCAACTGCGTCAGACGGGGTCAGAGTAATCGTCATTGGAGCGACCACCTTCCCATCGGCTGTCTTCGTCTCTTTGATGTTCAAGGTGAATTCTGTCGCTGCCACGGGAAGGGCTTTGGCTTTTTCGCCATCACCATCCACGAAAAGCACCTGAACCTTCTGAGCCGGGTGATCGACCGTGAACTCAGCATGATAGGCTCCCAGATCGAAGATCACTCCACCGTTGGGGCCGTGACCATGAGAGTGGCCGTGATCATCGGGCTTGGTTTCTGTCATAGAAGTGGTTGACGGGGCCGGGGTTTGTGTTTGTGGACAGCCTGCTAGAACGAGGACAGCCAGCAAACTTCCGAACGATTTCCAATTGAAATGAGACATGACGTTCTTTCTAACATAAAAAAGAGGGACGGTTAATGCGTTCAAGTCGCGGCTCGCAACAGATCCTCGTCGGAGCCTTCGCTTCTTACCAAGTGCTCGGCATCCTTGCCCGAGAATTTCCAGAACAGTCCTGGGTGGATCAAGAACTCACAAAAGCTGGAGGTGATGAGACCGCCCAGAATGACCGTCGCAACGGGATAGAGAATTTCGAGACCGGGTTTGTTCCCATTGACGACCAGTGGGATC
>SXPC01000226.1 GCA_005778225.1 Planctomyces sp.
AGCATGTTGAGCGAAAAGCCAAACAACTCCATGAACGCGAACGTCCCGATGAGCGAGACGGGAATCGCCATCAGCGGAATCACACTCGCCCGCCAGTTCTGCAGGAAGATCAGAACGACGATAACGACGAGAACGATCGCTTCAAAGAGGGTATGGATGACCGAATTGATCGACTCCTCCACGAACACAGTCGGGTTGTAAACGATTCGGTATTCAAGACCTTGGGGAAACTTTTCGGATTGTGTCCCGATTGACTCGATGACCCGTTCGGCTGTCGCGATCGCGTTGGCACCGGGCAACTGAAGGACGGCAATCCCGACGGCTGGCGTGGAGTCAAGATAGCTGTTGGTCGAATAATCCCGGGCTCCGAGTTCGATTCGCGCGACATCTTTAACGGTCACAATCCGCCCTGCTTCTCCGCGTTTGATGATGATGTCACCAAACTGTTCCACAGATTCCAAACGTCCCAGCGTCGTCACAGTAAATTGAAACGGACTCCCTTTCGGAGCCGGTGGCTGACCAAGAACGCCGGAGGCAACCTGAATGTTCTGCTCCTGCATAGCGGCCATCAGTTCCTGCGTGGTCAATGAGAGGTGAGCCAGCTTATCGGGATCGATCCAGACCCGCATGCTGTATTCACGCAGACCGAAGATGTTGATATCGCCAACCCCTTCGACGCGAGCCAGTTCGTCGCGAACCTGAATCAGGGCATAGTTGCCGATGTAAAGAGAATCCAATGACGCATCGGGTGAGATGAGGTGGATGACCATCAACAAGTCAGGCGAGGTTTTCTTCGTCGTGATCCCAAGTCGACGAACCGTCTCCGGGAGTCGAGGTTCAGCAACGGCGACACGGTTCTGAACCAGAACCTGAGCATTATCCAGGTCAGTGCCGATTTTGAAGGTGATTGTCAGTTGCATCGTGCCGTCGTTGGTGCATTGAGACGACATGTAGAGCATGTCTTCAACGCCGTTGACTTCCTGCTCAATTGGAGTGGCAACAGTCTGAGCGATGATCTCTGGCGGTGCTCCCGGGTAAGTCGCGCGGACCACAATCGTCGGCGGAACGACATCAGGGTACTGCGACGATGGCAGCACCAGATAAGCGATCGAGCCAACGATCATCATCACGACTGAGAGAACGGTCGCGAAAATTGGTCGATCAATAAAGAAGTGTGCGATACCCATAAAGTCCCTTGCACCCGCTGCGGCCGTCGACGTGAGTCACTCGATGTTGTTTCAGATTTCCGATCAATCCCGACAAATTTGTTAAATCGGATCGACGACAGCGGACTTGTTCGGCTGTCCCGTCGCTTCTGCTGGTTTGGTTTCGGGGGGCGCGATCAGCCATTTTTCGCGAGGCACATCTTCATATTCATCAGGCAAGTTCTGATTGTTCGTCGGCTTGATCAGCTCTTCAGTTTTCTTCTGATCAACTTTGACTTCTGCGCCAGGCCGAATTTTCTGCACGCCCTGAATCACGACGTTTTCGCTTCCTGTCAGTCCCTTTTCAATCACTCGCAAACCGTGACTGACCGGGCCCAGCGTGACGGGGACGCGGTCAACCTTCTTCTGATCATTGATGACGTAGACGAACTTGGAATCCTGATCGGTGTTGATCGCTTCGTCGGGAAGCAGAATCGTCTCACGCGGGTCGCTGCCGGGAAGTCGCAGCCGAACGAACATTCCGGGTGTCAAAAAGCCATCCGTATTCGGAAGGATTGCGCGTCCGAGGATGGTTGCTGTGCTGGAATCGAGCCGGTTGTCCACGAAGTCCATGTGACCAATATGGACGTATTCCGTCTCATCAGCGAGGGCGACATAAACCGGCTTGCGATAATCGCGAGAGCTCTTGCGAACCCCTTCCTGGCTGAGACGGGAGTACTTGAGAAAGTCGCTTTCGTCGGCATAGAAAACGCAGTAGATAGGATCAAGAGACACAAGCGTCGTCAGCATTGTCGACTCACTTGTCCCCCCTCCGATCAGGTTGCCAATCGTCACGTTCCGCTGACTGATCCGACCTTTGACCGGTGCCGTGATATTTGTGTAAGACAGGTTCAGGCGTGCAATTGATAACGATGCTTCCGAGACCGCGATATCCGCATCCGCGGTGACTAGGGCGGCTTCTGAGGCTTCAATTTGTGCATCGGCTTGTTCGAGATTCGCGGTCGCTTCCAACAACCCTGCTGATCTGTTCTCAAACTCTTCTGCCGTGATGACGTTTCGATCCTTCAGTGTCTGTGCACGATCAAGATCATTCTTCGCCAGATCGAACCGCGCCTTGGCCGCGTTACGCTGTGCCTTCGAAACAGAGAGATTCGACTCAGCCTGTTTTTTCTGAGCCTTGGCCTGAACAACGGAAGCAAGCGCCTGTTCGACCTCGGCTTGAAACGGCTTCGGATCAATCACAAACAGGAGATCCCCCTCGTTGACGAATTCTCCTTCATCGAAGTTCATCGATTCCAGATACCCACTCACGCGGGCCCGGACCTCAACATAATTCACCGCTTCCAGGCGACCTGTGTACTCATCCCAGATGACGATTTTCTTTTTGAGAGGCTGTGTTGCTACAACCGTTGGCACTGGCATCCCACCTGGAGGCCCCTGTGGTTGCCCCTGACAACCACTGACACAGATAAGCGCCGTCACTGCCATCATTACAAACACGATGCGGACGGCGGCAATTTGATGGACAGGTGTGAGACGGGCGTTCTTCATACGTTCACAGTGGTCTATTGAAATCAGTGGTCTGTTGGGAATAGGTAGGAATCATCAAGATGTTCCCGCAACGTTCGTCGTATCAAGTCTCTATCGTGACGATCAGACTCCCTGTCAGTCAACGACCTGGGCGAGGCGAATTTCAATTCCGCTGTGGAACTGGTCTCGCCAGTATTTTTCTAGGGAAGTCATGGGTGGCCTGAGGTCATTCTCACCGCTAGAATCCATTCCAACCAGTGAAAAATGGGAAATGTGGCCAGGGATCGCCACGAAAAAAGATGCTGCGATGCTGAAAGGTCGTGGCTCAGCCTTGCTGATCGGCTCGACAATTGATGTTCTCACTTTGATGAAATTCAAGACGCCATTCTGGATGTCACTCCGGATGCAATTCTGAAAGTCTCTGCCGTGGTTATGCTTACTGCCCAAATCATGGAGCATTCCGAGAAAACGTTGTCTCGCCTGCTCCCACGCCTGGAAAACCGCTTCAAAGGACACCTCGAGCCAGAAGTCTGGGAAGACTACAGCCGTCGCCTGAGTAAGAATTTTCCTCAGCTGTTTGGATGCCTCCATCACTTGTATGGCCATTTGTATGACTTCTTCTTTCACGTCGAGTCGATCCTGATTTCCACGACCGAACTGTGGATCAGTCGCAATGACGAACTCAAGGCTCTTGATGCGTTACGCGAGATGCACCCCGACTGGTTCCAGTCCAACCGCATGGTCGGTGCCATGTGTTACGTCGATCTTTATGCCGACAACCTTACAGGCTTAAAGGAGCGAGTTGGATATTTGAAGGAACTGGGGATCACGTACCTGCACCTGATGCCTCTCTTCAAAGTCCCTGAAGGGGATAACGACGGCGGATATGCCGTCAGCGATTACCGCGAAGTCGACCCGCGCCTGGGAACGATGCAGGAACTCTCGGAACTGGCTCAACTGCTGCGTCACCACGGCATTTCGTTATGCATCGACTTCGTTTTCAATCACACGTCGGAAGAACACGAATGGGCACAGCGAGCACTGGCCGGCGAGAAGGAGTTCCAGGACTACTACCTGATGTTCCCGGACCGTTCGCAGCCGGATGCCTTCGATCGCGACATGCTGGACGTCTTCCCGGATGATCACATTGGCGCGTTCACGTACCGCAACCGCATCAAAAAATGGGTCTGGACGACGTTCCACAATTACCAGTGGGATCTCAACTATCAAAACCCGGTTGTGTTCAACCGCATGGTTGAGGAGATGCTCTTTCTGGCCAATCAGGGCGTGGAAGTCATTCGCCTGGATGCCGTCGCCTTCCTGTGGAAGCGACTGGGGACCAACTGCCAGAACCTGCCCGAAGCTCACATCATCATACAGGCTTTCTCCGCGTTGGCTCGAATCGCAGCCCCTGCGATCGCGCTCAAGTCCGAAGCCATCGTCCATCCCGATGAAGTGATCAAGTACATTTCACGTGACGAATGTTCGCTGTCCTATAACCCACAACTCATGGCGCTAATCTGGAACTCACTGGCGACTCGCGACATTCGCATCCTGCGCATGGCCATGGAGAAACGCTTTCGTATTCCCAATGACTGCGGCTGGGTCAATTACATTCGCTGCCATGACGACATTGGTTGGGTCATCACTGATGAGGACATCGCAGCGGCTGGATATGAACCGGCCTCCCATCGACGCTTTCTGTCTGATTTCTTCGTCGGCAAATTCGAAGGAAGCTTCTCCCGTGGACAGCCTTTCCAGGAAAACCCGAAGACGGGTGATGCACGGGTCTCAGGGATGACCGCCTCACTGGCTGGTCTTGAATATGCCCTCGAACGGGACGATCAATATGAGATCGACCTGGCCATTCGACGCATCCTGCTCATCCACGGCGTCATCATGACCATCGGCGGCATTCCTCTCATCTACCTCGGCGATGAGATCGCGATGCTCAATGACTACGAATACAACACATTCCCGATCAAGACAGGAGATTCACGCTGGTTGCACCGCCCCAGATTCGACTGGGTACGCTCCCAAAGCCGCGACAACACCGAAACAGCAGCCGGTAAGGTGTATCAGGGAATGCTCCGCCTGACATCGCTCCGCAAACAGAATCTCGCCTTCGACCGAGCAGAGACCGAATTCATCGACACAGGCAACGATCATGTCTTCGGTTACTTCCGTAACCACAACGAACACAGCGTCCTGATCCTCGCGAACTTCTCCGAACACCCGCAGAAGATCCTGGGGCAGTCCCTCCGACGACTCGGCCTCAGACGCAGCGTCGTCGACATGATGGCCGGCCAGGTGATCACCGCCTCAGCAGAGATCACGCTGGAACCGTATCAGTTCGTTGTTCTCGCACGACCAAGGTAGGTCACGCCAGAATATCGGTGACCACATTTCCAAACACATCAGTCAATCGGAAGTCGCGCCCAGCATAACGGTAGGTCAACCGCTTATGATCCAGGCCCAGCAGGTGCAGGATCGTTGCGTGGAGGTCATGTACGTGGACAGGATTTTCTGCCGCGGCGAATCCGAGTTCGTCAGTCGTCCCGTATTTGTATCCGCCTTTGACACCGCCACCAGCCATCCAGACGGAGAAGCCGTGGTGGTTGTGGTCGCGTCCGAGGACGACGTTTTCTTTGCTCGGCAGCTCCACCGTTGGAGTACGGCCAAACTCGCCGCCGCAGATGACAAGTGTTTCGTCGAGCATGCCACGCTGTTTGAGGTCGATCAAGAGAGCTGCGACAGCCTGATCCGATTCCTTCGCCAGTCGGCCGTGTTCTTCTTCCAGCTTGTTGTGTGAATCCCAGGGCTGACCATTGCCATGATAAAGTTGTACATAGCGGACGCCACGTTCGATCAGGCGTCGAGTCATCATGACATACTTGGCATACTTCGAAGTCTTGGTCCCGTAAAGCTCGTGCATAGCTTCCGGCTCATTGCTGATGTCAAAAGCGTCGCTGGCTTCCGTCTGCATCCGGAAGGCGAGTTCATACGATTGAATCGCTGACTCGAGTTGAGGATCTTTATTACGCAGCGACAGGTGCTGAGAATTGAGTTGTTGCAGCAGATCGAGCTGGTGACGCTGCGCCTGAGTGTTCAGACGCGCGTTCGTCAGATCATCCAGAATCTTCTTGGGATCATCTTTGGCGGGGTTGATGTAGGTCCCTTGATAAACGCCCGGCAGGAATGAACTCGTCCAGTTCTGGGTACGCTTGATCGGGTAACCATTCGGGCACATCGCGATAAAACCCGGCAGGTTCTGATTTTCACTCCCCAGTCCATAGTTGACCCACGATCCCATTGATGGACGCACCGTGACTGATGCCCCGCAATTCATCAGCATCAGCGAAGGCTCATGGTTGGGGACTTCCGCTTTCATCGAGTTAATGATGCAGATGTCATCAATGCACTCGGCGATCTTCGGAAATAGTTCGCTGACCATGATGCCACTTTTGCCACGCGGCTTGAACTCCCATGGCGATTTCATCACGGTCCCTGTCGGGCGCTCTGTCTTCAAAGAGATCGGACCTGTCTGGCCGTGGTACTTTTCCAGAGCAGGCTTGTAGTCAAACGAATCGACGTGCGAGCAGCCGCCGTTCTGGAAGATGTGAATGACGGCCTTGGCGCGGCCTTTGAAATGCGGCTCTTTCGTTGCCGTTGGATTCGAGGAAGTATCCGCCATCAGGCGTCCTTCGCTTTGCATCAGCGCTGCCAGCCCCAGCGTTCCCATACCAACACCGGCGCGGGCCAGCATATCACGTCGGCTCATTTGATTATCAAACATCGTCAATCTCCAAGAGATGCGGGAGGATGGTCCCGATCGTTTCCACTCTAGACAAAATCAGATCAGACGAAACGAATCACTCGACATAGAGAAATTCATTACTGCACAACAAGACCTGCACAAGATTTCCGAAGGCGACCTCGACAGGAAGTTGGTCCGACTGCATGCTGCGAGCCATGTATTCCAGCATCAGGCCCGATTCCTTCTTCGTCGGTTCGCGCTGCAGGATTGTTCGATAAAGCATCGGAACACCCTTCTCGCGATTCCCCGCTTCTTTCATCACCCGTTCCGTGACGGTTTTGACTTGCCCATTCACAAACGGTGAATTCATCAGAAACAGCGCCTGTTGTGGCACGGTTGTCTGCGATCGCACGTCGGTACTGGCATCGGGATTTGTGAAGTCAAAGTTTCTGAGCAGCTCCGGCACATCCTGACGATCGAGGTAAACGTATAGAGTGCGTCGTGTCACTTCTTCATTGAGTTTGTACGACGGGCCATAGACCTCGTCATCCATCGTCCCGCAGACCGCCATGATGGAATCACGAGTCGCTTCCCAGTCGAGACGTCGAGCATTTTGACGCCAGACCAGTCGATTCTCGGGATCTTCCAGGGCCTGCTTGCTGTCAGGCTGTGGAAGAGACGTTTGCTGATACGCATGACTGGACAGAATGACTTTGTGCATCTTCTTGACCGACCAGCCACCATCCATGAATTTCTGGGCCAGGAAGTTCAGCAACTCCGGGTTCGTCGGAGCATCGCCGCGATAACCAAAGTCACTTGGCGTACCAACGATTCCGTATCCGAAATGGTGCTGCCACAGACGGTTCACCATGACGCGAGCCGTCAGAGGATTGTCTCGATTGGCGATCGCCTCAGCGAGTTCCTTACGACCGCTCCCCTCTTTGAACGGCTCGTTGTTGCGCAGAGGTCCCAGAACTTCTGGCAGACGACGAGGAACATTCGGGCCGCGTTGCCCTGCACTACCCCGCAGGAAAACATAAGGATTGTACGGCTTGTCTCTATCTTTCAGGATCATGGCACGTGTTGGAGCGGCTGGTTCTTTCTTTTCCAACTCCTTGATCTGTTTTTTGATCTCGTCACGTTCTTTGCGAAGATTCGCTTTGTCTTCTTCTTTCTCCGCTTTACGGACTTGGTCGTCGAGCTCTTTTTCTCGGCCCTTTAAGACTTTGACCTGCTCATAGAATTCCTTCCACGGTCCGAGTCGATCATCGTGTTCGACGATCGGAAGCTCTGCTTCTTCCGGCTGGAACGAACTGCTGAAGACACCATAAAGTGCGTAATAATCTTTCGCAGACAGAGGATCATATTTGTGGTCATGACAACGGGCGCACTGCAGAGTTAAACCAAGAAATCCACGACTGACGACATCGATCTTGTCGTCCATCATCTCTTCATTCGTGTTCTTACGACCCAGCGTCAGAAACCCCATCGCCGCCATATCGCGAGGATCTTTCAGTTCGATCTGATCCGCTGCGATTTGTTCTTTGATGAACTGGTTATACGGCTTATCGTCATTGAAACTTCGGATCACGTAATCGCGGTAGGCGTACGCATACGGGAAGCTGTTATCCTGGTCGAAGTTGTAGCCCATCGTGTCAGCATAACGGGCGATATCGAGCCAGTAACGGCCCCATCGCTCACCGTATTGTGGACGGGAGAGTAGATCATCAATGACTTTCTCCCAGGCCTGTTGAGACGGGTCTCGCTTGAATGCCTGGACTTCTTCATACGTCGGCGGCAACCCGATCAAATCATAATAAACGCGACGCAGGCGAGTCCGTGGATCCGCTTTAGCAGACATCGACATCTTCTTCTCAGCCAGCTTGTTGCTGATGAAATAATCGACTTCGTTCTGAAGCAGTTTCGGGTTGGATGGTTTCGGAAGAGCAGGCATTGTGACGGGTTGAAAGGCCCAGTGTGTTTCTCGGGCGTAGGCAATTCCCTCGGTGCTCGTCAGATCAACGGGAATGATCTTTCCGTTCTGCGTTTTTGGCCATTGTGCTCCTGCTTTGACCCACTTTTCCAGGTCAGCGATTTGCTCATTGGACAGCTTGCCGGCTGGCGGCATTTTCGGAGCATCGTCTTCGAATCGGACTGCTTTGAGTAGCAAACTGGCATTCAGATTGGCTTCATCGATTCCGGTCCCCCAGTCGCCACCTTTTACCAGGGCTTCGCGCGTGTCCAGACGCAAGGCTGACTCTTGTTTCTCCGACCCGTGACATCCCAGACACTGGCCAGAAAGCAGCGGGCGGATCTTATTCTCAAAGAATTTTTCATCCACTTCGCCTGCCATTGCGTTCAGACTGGCAGACATCAACAAAATCGTAGCTGCAACGAGATGTCGCATCATGGAGGGTACCTTCGAGGCAGGTCGGCAGGCGGGAAAGACGAGGGAGGATGTTACTCTATTGCGGTAACAACATAAGCTTATGTGATATTCGTCACAATTTCCAGAACGTGTCAAAGAATCTCAATTTGTTTAGGGGAAAAATATAAGGATGTTCGCATCCAGAGTGAACATTCCGTAAAGTGTCTGGCGTGTTCCGATTGGACAGCTTTTACTTAGAGTTTCCCAACTTTCTGACAAAGACTAGTTTTTCTGACTAATAAAGGTATCACCGATGTCCACTTCGACTCCATCGCCCGAAGAGAAAGATCTCGTCATTGGAGTCACCGCTCCGGCTGGCGCAGGTGGCGGAGCGATTACGGCCCGCAAAGCTGGTGGGATGAAGGACTTGGAGCTATGTGTCTCCCATAGCAAAATTCCGCTGCGGGAAGCACTTCAAAACGTCGCCCAAGCGATCAATTTGGCCCTCCAGGAAGACTATCTCGAGACCGATCTGGACCGCGTCTATAAAGGCGCCCGTGTCCGCAAAGGAGCAGTCGAAGTTAAACATCGGGATTACATCGGATTAGGCGACGGAATCTTTGCCAGCGTCGGAAAACTGAATAAGTCTTTCCAGCTGACTCTCAAAGGGCCCGACCCCGCTTCCCCAGAAGGACGCGAAGCCATCGAAAAAAACGGCGGCGGCATGATCTCCGGACTGGTCAGCCTCATGGGGCGCAAGCTCGATCTATTCCAGGAATTCGAAGACAAAGTCCCCCTCTACGTCGAACAAGCCTTCGACCGTCTCGAAGCCAAAGGGATGATCGTCGACTGGAACCGACACGAATGGGAAATCACAACCACCTTCGTCGGCCTCAACATCATCATCAAGCCCGTCCTGCCGGAGGAAGTAGAAACGCCAGCGAAAGTTCAGGAAACTCCGGATGTGAAGCCGGAATAAAAGCGAGGAAGTTGATGATGGCAGAGCAGGACCAATCGCCAGAACTCAGGCAGGACTCTTCAAGCCTCTTTAAGGTGCTGGGAGTCTCTGTAGCGATTATTGTCGTTACAGTGATTGTCGTCTACAGTGCCATTGCGATGAGCTGGTACGGAATGCTGATCGGACTTGCCTGTGTAATTGTGTTCACTGGTGCGATCGTGATCGTTCTGGCCTATCGTTCATTGAAGGAGAAGTCCGAAGAGATTCATCCGATTCTCGACTTAATCGGTTCCATTTTCAGTTTCATTGGCAATTTATTTATGTTCTTTTCTATCTAGCCAACAGATGAGAATACCCCTTACTCTCTCTCCTCCCCCACGACCATCCGAATCGCTCCTTCCATCACTGTGAACTCAATCGGCAGCTCATCGACGACTTCCCCATCGACGGTGAACTTCATCGCCGGGGTGGATTCAATTTTGACGTGTCTGGCTCGTTGCAGATGAACCAGCGGGTTCTCCAGGTAGTTGCCCAGCAGTAAATTGGCACTCACGTCGGCGAACTCCAGCAGATTCCCCTCCTCGATCAGGATCACGTCTAATAGCCCATCGTAAGGCGAAGCATCCGGGGCGACGAGGAGTCGGCCCGCGTTTGTTTTTCCATTGGCAATCAGGACCGCCCAGACGGATTGCTCGATGACTTCCCCGTCATTCACCGTCAGTTTGATCTTGTAACTCTCCAGCTGCGAAACGGCTTCAATCGCCCCCCGGACGTAAACGAGCGGTCCCCATTTCTGCTTCAGTTCATCGGTAATGCTTTCGGTCACCTTGACGCTGTTTCCCCCCGCAGCGATGTTGGCGAAGTGGACCGTGCCGTCATGCGTCGTCATCGCGACAACGTCAACCTGTCGAGTAATTCCCGTCGCGACGAGATCCCAGGCTTCTCGTGGGGCATCCGGCAAGCCTAACGTCCACGCAAAATCATTAGCGGTACCCAACGGGACAATTCCCATCGCGGGGCGTTTCTCAGCAGGAACACTCATCAGGGCATTCACGACCGAGTTCACCGTCCCATCGCCCCCAGCTGCGACAATGAGTTCGACGCCCTGCTCTGCTGCTTTCTTGACTTCGTCTTTCAGGTCGACAGACTCCTCGAGCAGCAGTTGTTCGACATCCAGTTCTTCCCACAGCCTCTCTGCTTCCTGGTCTTTTTTCTTCAGCTTCCCGGAACGGGGATTTCGAATTACCAGCGTCTTCACGTTTCACTCCTGTCGGTTGATGCCTGCAATCCGTTTGATCGGTCTATCAAGTCAGCTGCTTCATCATGGATGGTCTTGGGACCGAATTCAAATCCCTCATCGAGTCGATTTAGCCGCGACTTGAATTCCTCTATATCATCCATAAGAATGCGTTCATGAATAAACACATTCCGCTCGCCATGCCGGTTCTTCTCACCATGTTCATCCAGTTTCCTGAGCTCGCCTACTTGAATGCTCAGGAACCGACGGATCTGAATGATCCGAAATACGCCGAACTTGCCTACCCGCCCACCGACGACGACATCCCAGGCGGCGGCCCCCTTCGTCGCAATGAGAATCAGATCAAAACCTGGATGACACGTCGCATCCACTTTGCTAATCGAGGCAACCAGGACAACGGCGCCGTCGTCTTCTACGGCGATTCCATCACCCAAGGCTGGGGCGATGATTTCCGTAAACAGTTCCCTGGAGTTCATCTGGCCAACCGCGGCATCAGCGGCGATACCACCCGCGGCCTGCTCCTGCGCCTGGAAAAAGATGCCCTCTCGCTCAAGCCCAAGGCAATGGTGCTTCTCATCGGTACGAATGACCTCGCCGACGGCATTGAACCAGAAGTCATCGCGGGCAATATGAAGCTCTTGATTGCAGAACTCAAGAAGTACAGCGGCACGATGCCGATCGTTTTGTGTCAGGTCTTCCCCAGTCACCCCGATAGAAATCGTCCAGCTGACAAAATCAAGAAGTTGAACGAGCTTTACTTCAATGTCGTTAAAGGCGATCCCCAGATCACCTTCCTCGATACTTACACTTACTGGGCTCAGCCCGATGGCAACTGTGTCCCGGACTATTTCCCTGACCTGCTGCACCTGAACGAACAGGGCTATGCCAAATGGGCGTCCGGTCTACGACCGATTTTGACGACACTGCGGCTGATGGAAACCGAGCCAAAGCCTTTCACGCCGGAAGAAGGCTTCCGCAGTCTCCTCAACGGCAAAGACCTGACCGGCTGGTGTGCCCGTGACAATAAGACCCTCGAGTTTCAGGCATCCTACGACGGCCTGACTCAAACACCCGATGCCCGTTTCCGCGCGATCAACAACGGTATCACCGCCGCCACAACCCCGGAAGGCCGCAAGTATCAGGTCATCTGGAGCAAAGAAGAGTTCCCGAAAGACTTCGTCCTCCGCCTCCAGTTCCGCGCGTCCCCCAACGCCGACGGCGGCGTCTTCATCCGCAAACCACAACTTCAATGCCGCGACTATTCGATCGCAGGCCCATTCAAAGACCTGAAGAACTACAAGCCACAGGAATGGAACGACCTGGAAGTCACCGTCAAAGGAACGACAGCTTACTGCACCTGCAACGGCGAAGTCCTCCTCGACGCAATGCCAGTCCCAGAAAGCGGCCCAATTGGCTTCGAAGGCGATCGTGGGCAGATGGAGTACCGCAACGTGCGGGTGAAGCTGATTGAATAGCAGGGATCACCAATCGCGCATGAAAAAAGCGGCTGACATCCATTAATGGAATCAGCCGCTCACGTCTCGATGGATCAATTGTCGTAGACATTACGTCTTTGTTGGCGAAAGCATATCAAGCATTTCTTGCGCAATTTTTTGCCGCTGCTCTGGAGCGGAGGTGGCAGTCAATTTATCGTAAAGAGGCTTGGTTGGCTCTACGACCGACTTATTACGAATCAGTGCCATAGGGTATGACATTCCTAAATCACTAAGTGATTTCTTGTCTTTACCGTCAGCAGCAATCTTTTTCAAAATATCCCGCAAGCCTTGAACGTGAGGTGTCTCATTGCTTGCAGCTACTTCGCCGGTAGAAGTCTCATTACAACCAGCGAGTGTAACAATGCTCGCCAATCCAATGAAGCAAGTCAGTGAAGTCGCTAAAATGGCCTTAGAATTCACGTGGTACCTCCCCTGATGCAATCGTTCCAAGTCCGCCCCAAATTCCATATGGAGAAGGACCAGCATCAACACGAGGAGCATCTTGGTTACCGGTATCGACACTGTCACTGATAAATCGAACAGATCCGTCAACTAGTACACCTTGAACACCACCAGAGTGTCGGCTTTGTGCAGTGTTCATCACTGCTTCCCAATAGTTGTGTTCGAATGGCGTACAACTTGGGCCGTTGGGACCAATTGCTGTTGTGACTGATAAAATCATTGAGATGCCGGCGAGAGCGAGATCACCAGGTTTGTCTGGAGACATTGGTCGTGTCTCTGGAGTGTATCGTTTGTTAACATAGCCGCTACCATTTCGACAGTTATTTGGCGTATCGTTGTTCATATCAACAACTGCAATATCGCCTTGTGCACGTGCAGAGATAGGGCGAACAATTTCCAGAAATGCTACGGTGTTCGACGTTCCGTCCAAAACGTCTGCCATTCGATAGCGGCTTGCATATCCAAATAGTCCACGAGGGGCATAAGCAAACTTACCGATCGCATCTGGCCAACCGTCAGAGTGGCGTCGATTGTCGCCACTGACGAACGCGTAGTTGGTAGTCATCTGATCGCGATCGGTGCGACTGATAATATCAGAAGGACACAAAAGTGACGGCATCTGAAACTTGATACCCTCCATGGTTGCACCTGAAATATAGGCCCACCAACATGGTCTAGAATTATCTTTAATGAGCGCCGCCCATTGATCGTACGCAGCCGACTGCTCTAAATAGGGCATCATTCCCACGTAACCACTTGGTGCATTGTACCAAGTACCACAATCACCATCTCCACCACCTGTTCGACCGCCGATGACACGGGACGGGAACACGCCATGGGTGTCGTGATAATTGTGAATTGCCAGACCAAGCTGCTTCAGATTGTTCTTGCAGCTGGAACGGCGGGCGGCTTCCCGCGCCTGCTGTACAGCAGGCAGCAAAATAGCAACAAGTGTTGCTATGATAGCGATGACTACGAGGAGTTCGATCAGGGTAAACCCCTTTCGGACAGTAACTTTGGCCATGAACATGCTCCCGGAGAAATGAAGAAAGATATCAGCGGCGCGAGAAACAAAAATTGGTTAAAAATGAATGAGCGGATGTGTGGAAGCCATTCTCCGACATTATCGTCCGTTGACAATGGGCGTTGTTTGGTATATGAGACAGACAATAGTTGGTATTTGTGACAAACCGTCTTGCCCGTTTTCATCTGTGACAAAGTGAACCTCAGAACGTGCCAGAACCGCCCATCCCACGCGACATTTGCTTCCTCGGACCTTTCCGACATCACGTCGAACGGGTGCTCGAAGGTGTTCAGGAAGTCATTAAGCAGTTCCCACATCTGCGTCTGCGGGATCTACGCACCTCCGACACGTCGGTCATCTGTGCAGAGCCCTTACCCCCCTGGTCTCCCCAGACAGCACTGGGCGCCATCGTTTTCCTCGGCGGAAAAGAACTGACCCATTGGCTGCTGTCCGGCGGCGTGCCTGTCGTCTCGGTTTCTGCTGAATTCGATCCAGAGATCATTCCATCGGTTCACTTGGACTCATTCTCATTTGTTGATATCCAGCTGGCGCACCTGATGGAAGTGGGGCTGGCCCGTGTCGTGTTTATCTGCGACAGCGTGATCGGGCATGCAGAAGAACGCATCGCCCTCATGCAGGAAGACGGACGCCAGATGAACATGGACGTCCAGACATTCCGACTTCCCTTCGACTGCGAACACGAAGCCGAGGAGAGAATTCCCGAGAACACCGCCGGCCTGCGCAAGATGCTTCACGAGATCCCCAAGCCAGCGGGCATCATCGCCAAGACAGATCGGGCGGGCGCGCTCGTTTCTCGTGTCTGCCTCGAAGAAGGCATTTCCGTTCCCGATGAAATCGCGATCACCGCTCCCGCTGATGGTCGCCTGGGACGTTTCTGCGACCCGCCGCTCACGTCGCTGGAATTCCCCAGCGTCGACATCGGTCGACAAGCCATGCTGATGCTCGATTCACTGATCAAAGGCAAGCCACTTCATAAACGCGAAGTCGTTTTCCCGCCTACCTCGCTCGTCCGTCGTGGCTCGACCAGCCGCGTCTTTGAATGCGATCACGTCGTCCGACAGGCCATGGGGATCATCCGCCTGCGTGCCTGCGAAGGGCTGACGGTCAATGAGCTGGCCGATAATCTCGGCGTGAACCGTCGTCTGCTGATTCGTCGATTTGCCGACAGTCTTGGCTCGACCCCCAGTGACGAAATCAACAGCGTTCGTCTCTTGGTCGCCAAACAGCTGCTTGGGATTTCCATGCTTCCGATAACGACAGTGGCTCGTGAAACAGGGTTTCAACGAGCCACTGATTTCGCCACATTTTTCAAACGTCACACGAACCTCACTCCACGTGAGTTTCGCCATGAGCAGGCTTGAAAAGAACTAATTCTTCTGTAACCGCTTCGTGTGATACGCGATCCACGCATCGTTGAGTTCCTGCTCAGTGAGTCCAGTCGTTTCCTTCCAGAAGTCACTCGAATATTTGCCCTGTCGAACCGAAGCATTCAGCTTCTTGACCAGATCTTTGTCATAAGTCCGTGAGGCCCAGTCGAGGAAGTTTCCTGTCACGCGGTAGCTGGCATCGTAGCGGGCGTTCGGCAGTGATCTGGCAGTGATTTCTGCGCCACGGGTTTGTGGTTCGTACAGGAACCAGCGAACGTAATCCGCGACCCCTTCCTGAACCCAGCCTGGCTTCGCATCGTCGCGTCGCACGTTCGGATACATCTGAGCGACGTGAACCAGTTCGTGGACAGCTGCTCCGAGTGCTTCCCCTTTGAGTTGACCGCGATACCACTCGATATTGAGCGCAATGTTGGGACCAGCTGCCCAGGCCGGCGTTCCACCCATGTCGTTCTGGAATCTCAACGTGACTTTCTTGATCGGATCAAAACCATCGGAATCAAGCATCTTGACGATCTTGGGATACCATTCAATCACGACCGGCTTGAGCTTTTCTTCTGACCAATCCTTGAGGTCAGGCGCCATCGTCGCATCAATCGTGAATTCATACTTGCCACCATCCGCGTCGAAGGTGACCAGGACGGGATCTGGTGTCTTGATACGCTCAACATCCTTGGCATCTGCGTCAATGACGTCGATCTCGCTGAAGAATGTCTCGCCGAATGGACTGTTAGCATCGGCTTTTGAAACGTCGAACAGCAGGTAACGATAGGTGCCCAGATTGGCTTTTGGATCTTCGATCAACGCTGCATGCTGTCCACCGCGAGGACCGCGATTACGCCGCGTATCGACATCAGCGACTTTGGTCCAGCCGTTGTCTGCCGGCGATTGACCAGCTTCGAGGGATGACATCGCGGTGGTGTGACCTTCGCCTGCGCCGTACAGCGTGTAGACCTGAGGAGCGCGTTCATCTGGATGCCATGAATAGCTGGCAACATTCTTGACGTTCGTTGCTTTGCCCAGATCAATGACGAAGCGCCTTGCCTCACCTCCAGCGAAAAAGAAATTCGCGCCGGGATCGTCATCGCCACTTGGAATCTCACCATCGACAAGAGCTTTCACGCCTGCACCGTTGCCATCGTCTTCGCCAGCGACAATGGAGATTTTCGCCGTTGAAGCAGCGTCATTGATCGCAGGCAGCGGGATCTGTCGAAACTGAAACAGACTGCCTCGGCCACGTTCGGTTGTGACCTTCGCTTCTGCCAGACAGACAGCCTGCTGACACAACATCAGCAAGCCAGCAAAGCAAATAATTTTCTTCATAAAACTTTCTCTTCGAATTGGAAAAGCATCGTGATTCTGGCGTCGCGCGAACCGGAGCTTGAAATTTTGGTCGAGACTGTAGCATGCTCGTCAAGCGAATTCGACAAAGGAATACAGATTTGACTGTGAAATGTCGTGTTGCGGTCGTCTTTACGATGAGGCGATGAATCGGTATCATACTTGACACAAGCGCCAGTAGCTCAGTTGGATAGAGCAACGGATTTCTAATCCGTCGGTCAGGGGTTCGAATCCCTTCTGGCGTATTTTTCAGTTTTTTGTTTTGCGGCTTCGAGGCCGTGAAAAGCATGGGCAGATTTGCAGAAAGCCCAACGGCTCCGTTCGAGAATCTCGTCGAATAAACTTGCTTGCCGTGATGCTGCGGTTATGTCTGGTGCAAGTAGTCACAGAGCGATCAGCGACTCGAAAGCAGGGTGCTCGTCGTCATGTCCACGACGACTGCCAGCATGAACTATTTTTCCTGGCTGAGCATAACCGACGGAAAAGCAGCAATCAGTCTTGAAAGCCCATAATGTGACAAGGGCGGGTTCAGCGGAATGGTGAAGATACATTCCTGGCTGCCGGCACTCTGAATGATCGGCTCGAAGGTCCGAAAGACGAAAACCTGGCTGAGTTGGAGCAACAGCCAGTTCGCGTTTTCAAGTCCATCCACCCGGAGTCGACTCAAGTGATCTCTTCGAGAGATAAGCACTGAGAACGGTTTCCTAGCGACAACCTTCTCAGGCCGGTTTGTAGGAGAATAGTGAGGGCTGGGATTTTCAGGCGTCATTTGGTTTTCGATTTCGATTTCGGCTTGGCTGGAGCGGGTGTTTTCTTGAGCTCCTCGGATCGTATCTTGACGCTCGCGAAGGCAAGTTTCTGAGGGCATTGATACCGTTCGGCGCGCACGAACCAGAAAGCCAGACCACCCGAGTTATGCGTGGGGGTGTTCTCACGAGACTCTGCTCGCACTCCCAGAGAACCTTTTCGACCGGTTTTCGTCCAGCCGCGGCCTTCCATGATGATACGGACGAGAACGCCCACGGATTGACGAAATCGCATACTCCGTTTGGGGTGCACGGCCGTCAGAAACTTATTGACGTGTGGCAATGACTCGAATTCCCGAACAACTCCTGCCATAGGAGCTCGGTCATGGTGAATCTCCGAGTCTTCCATGCGTTGTTGTCGCTTGGGATCATTGAAGAAACGCAGAACAACATCGAACAGCTTGGGCGAGTCTTCCAGAACATCGGCAAATGTCTTGCCTTGGGAATGTTGAAGAAAAGTCTCTTTAGTAATGACGACTGGAACCATAAAGAAATCCTTGTGCGCGATAAGCAGGAAATGAGCGTGAGAAAAACGAACGTACAAATATTGTACCTGCAAATAATGCTAATTGATAGATGAAAGTCCGCGCATCAGTGGAAGTTCCGCTGATCTGTCGAAAACAGTCACAAAAACACCATGACGCTCAAGTCCTTGGATCGACATCGACGATAGAAGAATGGATCTGTTGAGACTGACAACCTGCTCGTCGCTCGCTGCTTTCCTGACGCTTGCAACGTGTACTTGCTGCTATTTCGATCGATTGTCTCTATTCGCCTTGTTTAGGGCTGCCCTGACGGGTACCATCAAGTGGTCTCGAACTGCACTTCGCTTACTTGAATCGACACTCCCATGCCTGCTGGTATGATTCGGCTACTATCTGACCGAGGATTTGGCTACATAACCTCGGATGCTGGCAGCGATGTCTTCTTTCATCAATCAAAGGTAGAGGGCGTTCCATTCCGTCTACTGACCATTGGCCAAAGAGTCCGATTCACGAATGCCAACATGGGAGCCAATGGTCCATGTGCCGAGCACGTTAAAGGCTCGCGTGTTATTGGCGCGGTTTCAGTCTAGCCTTTATTTGCACTACCTATTTTCAAGCTGGAAACTCAAAACGATTCTGAGTTTCTATCGCTTTTTCATTGTTGCGTTGAAAGAATTTCGCTATGCCAGAAGGTACGATCGCTCGCTTGACAGACAAAGGTTTCGGATTTATCACCACATCTACTGGCAAAGACTTGTTCTTTCACCATTCTCAAGTCGAGGGTGGAAAATTCGAATCGCTGCAACAAGGACAGAAAGTGTCCTATAACGCTGGCCAGGGCAAAAAAGGCCCATGTGCTGAAAATGTTAAGCCTGCTTAACTCAGCAAATTTGATCCAAGACGCCCACGCGTCTTTGCTCTTGCATCATAAGGCACTTCTCCAGTCGCCGCGATCTCTGTTCGCGCCTGGAGGCGATGCCTTATTTTTCGTTAGCCTCGGAACGGCTGTGGGCGCCCAAAGAAAAACCCCTGTGCCAGATCGAATCCAAGATCCAGGCAGGTATCTGCTTCTGCTTTTGTTTCGATTCCCTCAGCCAAGCAGATTGTATTGAACTGCCTGGCAGCGGCAACGAGGGCAGCAATCAGATTGAGGCGACTGAGACTGGCTTTGTCGATCTCGCGAATCAGCTTGATATCGAATTTCAGATAGTCAGGTGGCGTCTGAGTCAGTTCATCCAGACGAGCCTGCCCTGATCCAAAGTCATCGAAGGCAATCTTCATCTTCAGATTGTGGAGCTCCTGACAAAGCTCGTTCATTGATTCACAGTTGGTGATCGCTGCTTCGTGAATCTCAATTGTGATTTTGAGTTCCGGAGCCAGACGCCTCAGTTCCGTCAACGAATCTAGCAGCCGAACATGGTCGACTTCTTTCGGATGGGTGTTCAGAAAGAGCTGTCCCGGAGAATGCATCTTCAGAGCAGTCAGCGTTCCGCACTTACGAAGAATCTCGCTGAGTGTGCACTCCATATCAAGCTTGGCGGCCGCAGAAAACATCGTGCCAGGATTCTCAAGGCCACTGACCGTACTGCGAGCCAGCATCTCGAATCCATAATTGACACCCGTCTTCAGCCAGACAATCGGCTGAAAGTGAGGCACGATCCCATCGTCGTTGAGTAGACGATCGAACTGCATCATCGACATGCTCCATGGAAATGCACCTTCGACCTGGGTGTGACATTGTGGCGTTTCTTCAACGAGTTCTTTCACCCGGAAGACCGAGTTCGCAAACTGGACGATGTCATTGAAACTCAGCCGACAAACTTCGATACGATTTCCGTTGACGAACGTCCCGTTTCGCGATCCCAGATCGCGCACCACATAGCCATTGTCGGCTGGTTCCAGAACAGCATGACGTGAAGAGACTGCGCCCGATGAAAGACAAAGCAATGACGTCGGCGAACGACCAACCGAAATGGTCTGCCCATTCAACTTCATCATGATCGTCGGCGTATCGTCATCGCGACATTCCACGAGTTGCAGTGGTTTTGTAGAGGATTTGGAGGGTGTCCAGATCATGGTGAGGTTTTCTCAATAATGAAATGCTGGATAAGCTCGGTCTTCTGGTCACCGACTTTCATCGATGCGAGCTCGCCTTTGATGTTTTGTTGGGCCAGCCAACTGGAAACGAGCGGATCGCGGTACACCGCTTCCGTGAGGACAATTCCTCTGGCCTGGTCTGGCAGTCTGGTCACAAGTCGTGCGGCTCCGCCGAAATAGTCGAGTCGACCATTCACCGTCGTCACGACGGCAGGTCCTGAGTGAACGCCGATTCTTAGTGACAGATGTGCTGTCGAATCATCATCACGAAGTCGCTGTGGCAACTTAAATGACGTTCGTACGGCGTGGCCTGATTCCTGAAACGCAGCCAACAATCCTTCGCCAACCGACTTGATCACACATCCGCCATGAGTGCGGATCTCGTCTTCCATCGCTCGCAACGCGTATTGAATCTGACGACAGGCAACCGTGTCACCGAGACGCTCATAGAGTGACTCAGAGTCAGCGATGACAGCCATCAACAACGTCACCTGTTCTGTCGAGACGAGTTGCTCTGGTCGCAACACTTCGTCCGGAAACAAACGACGGAAACTGTCATAGGCAGTCGCACGAGCGGCCGTGATGACATCATGACGAGGAATCGTTCGCTCGACGCGAATAATGCGATCATGCTCCATCGAATTGCGAATCTGCAGAACCTGTTTACCGGCTCGTAAAACCGGAGTATGCCGAGGATCAATTTTCGCAGCGAACTCGAGTTCCGCATGCGAGGGAGCGACCCCGTTGTTGACGTGCAATGAAATCGAATACGGCAGATGCTGTCCACGGACAAGGTATTCTCCCGGCCCAAGTTGCAACTCAAGCTCGACGCATTCCCCGCTTCGAACTTTCATCTGAGAAACAACGTGCGGTGCATGCCAAGGGCCACCAATGCAATACTTCCCCGGCGTTGCTTCACGCAGTTCCGGATGAATCTGAAAGATCATCTCAATTGAGTTGGCCAAGTCCGATTTGAAATCGAGGTGACAGGCTTCGCAGTGAGTATGGCTTTCCAGTTCCTTCAACGATTGACGAGTATCCGCAGCAACACGACACGTCGGACACAAAATGTCCCACTGCAGCGTCAGCAGCCCTGCTTCCGCCGCATAAAGACACAGGTCGAGTGTCTCTTCTTCACTGGCGTGTAATTTGGAAGCCAGCGGCACCGGACGGATTTTCTGAAGCTCCTGAATCGGACTCTTCTGCAGCCATTCACCGAAAGCATCAATCAGACGAGAAGAGACCGGTTGCAGACGCAACTTCTCCAGACGCTGGACGACACGCTTCTGCTGCATCGACTGCAACTTGCCGCCATCTTCAAACGGATCGCAGCCAGTTACATTTTGTTTCTGCTGACGAATCGACTGATCAATCCGTCGATAGACACGCTCGATGATCCTGGCTGACTTGATCTTCACTTCAAAACGAGCCAGCCACTTCCCAAATGTATTGGCCGGATCGATCCGAACCTTATGGTGCAACCGCGTTCCGCCATCTTCACGACGTTCCAGCTCGACGATACTGGTAAACCATTTGAACGGCCCCTTCTCAAAGGTCCGCAGAACGCTCATGCGTTTGCCTTCGACCCATTCAAACGGATGCTCTTCCCAGGAAATGGAAACGCCACCCATCTTGAAGGAACCAAAGCGACGCGTCCCGTTCACGTCATCGTAGGTTGTCTTGAAATTGACCGCAGGAATTCCGACAGCGCGATTGAATCGCTCTGTGTTCGAGACAAAAGGCCATAGCTCTTCCGGTGTCGAATCAAGTTCCCAGACAAAGTCGCAGCGGAACAACTTGGCAGGATCGTACGTCGGCAGAATCGGATGCAATTCGATATCCGACACGCCCCCGGTAAGAAGCCGCTCAATGTCTTTCAACAGGTGAGCAGCATCGGCATAGCGATCTTCCGGCTTCTTCGCGAGTGCCTTCGTAATGATCTCATCAACGGCAGTGGTGACTTTGGGATTCAGCTTGGACGGCAGCGGAATCGCATCGAAGCAGTGCATCGATGCCAGCCGCATCGCGTCAGGCGCGAAGTAAGGCACCTTGCCAGTCAGCAGTTCAAACAGAGTCGCACCCAGAGCATACACATCACTCTGAGAAGTGATGTCCCCCTGCCCTTTAAACTGCTCAGGCGACATATACAACGGCGTTCCGACAAGCGAATAGGCTTGCGTCATCGCCATCGATTCACTCTGGTCAATGAATCTCGCGATCCCGAAATCCGACAGCTTGACTCGATCATCACCTTCAATCTGACTGCCACGCCACGAGGTCGGATCGCCTTCGATCTCGATCAGAATGTTTTCCGGCTTGATGTCACGATGGACCATCCCCATCTCATGAGCATCTCGCAGCGCGCGACAGACATCCGCAATGATCCCCAACGCCTGTCTCTCATCCAGCGAAATCGTTTGATTGAGAACTTTCTTGAGATCAATCCCCGAAACAAATTCGAGTACCAGATAGTGAGAGTTGTTGTGCAGCCCGACATCAATCAGGTTCGTGATATGGGGATTCTTGATCGAAGACAGCAGTCGGGCTTCCTTTTGAAAGCGTCGAATCGACTGCGTATTATTCATGCTCCGCTGCGAGAGGACTTTGATCGCAACGAGTTTCCCCGAGTCGCAATTCTTCGCCTTGAAGACGGCACCCATGCCCCCTTCGCCCAGCTTGCGGATCACTTCATAGTTGCCAAGTCGTGTTCCTGCACCGACGACATCCCCGCTTTGCGATTGCTGCGCGGGGGAACTGCCATCGATCGTCGCCCCATCGAAAGTCCCCGATGACGCAAGAGGCAATGGTGTGACCAGAGTGAAGGAATCCGACGACTGAAATTCACCTGCATGATTGACTTCAGACGTTAGGCCGGAACTCGTCGGGTGATTTATTCGCGTTTCACGTACGACGTCTTTAAAATCTTCAATGATCGGCTGCTCGCGAAGCTCTTGGCTTTGAGAACGTGAAATCAGTTTTGACCATTTGAGCTTGAGCAGTTTGGATAAGCCCATCAGATCGTCATGAAACTGAGTCCGTGACAACAGTCGTTCGATAACCTGACCAAGTCCTCGCAGGTCGTCTATTCGATGGGAAGCAGTCGATGGCTTCAGTCCAAAGTCGAGGTTCAGCAGATCGAGTTTGAGCTCCCCTTCTGCATCCACCATCACGGTGGTCGATGTCACAGATCCGTGACTCAACCCGCAGCGCTGCGCCTCGGCGATGAGTTCAACGAGTGTCTGACAATGATTTCGAAACGCCCGTTCGCTCAGATGTTCGATACTGTCCAGATACTGGTCCAGCGTCAATTCCGGCCACGAGAGATAAACGACATACGCGCTGCCGTCTCTGAATTCACAATCGTCGATCGCCAGCAGGCCTTTCGACGTGATTCGTCGAATCTGCTCGACTCGCTTTTGCACAGACGCCAGCTCAGTCGATTTCTGATTGATCCGGCAGTGAATGACCGATTCACCCGAGTTCGCACAATACGCCAGATACGCAACGCCGTCTTGACCGCTGGACAACTGACGTTTGAGTTCATAGCTCCGTTTGGATTCCACGTCCGTTGCTCCCCTTTGTCGCAAACGTGCGCCCAGAGCATGCGCATGCGATGCTTCTGGTGCAATCACGATCAAGTCGGTATATGACATGATATCCAAATGTTAACAGGGTCAGACGAAGATAACGAACGCGCTGAATCTTTCGCGTCGTTCTATTCAATCTGTGTTAACCAGTAACGGCTGCACGATTTTGTGGTGACTTCACCTCACGTTTGGGGCGAATGCCTATCAAGAGATTCGCGTTATAACGATTTTGCAGATAACCTCGCAGGAATTTCATCTGAACGCACGTCACAAAATCGCCTCAGATTTGACGCACAGTTGAGCAGTCACGGTTCACGACATTACAGGAATGAGGCATCGATCGACATCTGTGTCGGCGAAGCCACCGGAAGAACAGGAGCAAACCGATTCCGACGATTCTTGTAGCCACCGCCCCAGGGATACCATTGGAAACCCACAAACGCATCGACCGTTCCCGTATCACTCGGCAGGACCAGATTCGTTTCCCCGAAGAGCACCAAGTGATCATTGAGCGGCATCAGGATATCGGCTCCGATCACCGGCACGGCTCCCGTCGGCTCATGATACCCTGTCACGGCGTTCGATTCGCCGTGACCATCGACCCAACCCAGCCACACGGTCGTCTGAGCCGAACTCTCATAATAGTGACGCCAGAAGGCCGTGTACTGGTTCATCGCATCAAGCCGCACACGTGATGCCAGGAAGTCCCCCTCATCGTCTTTTCCCGACAGCGTCAACGTCACACCGACTTCGTTACTGTCATTAAGGAGATACTGACCACGAAGACGCCATTGGCTGAGTCGGAACTGGTCGTAGCTGTCCTGGTATAGAGAGTCGTAAACCGCACCCCAGCTGACTCCATTTTCCAGACGTTGATAGACCCCGACTGTCGTATAACTCTGAAACCGCGTGTTGGTCTCGCCAACGATTTCATAGACACGGACCGCGTTCCCTGTCCCCAGCAACGCAGAGCCAAACTGGGCACCCAGCCCATATTCTTCCCAGACGGGAATCCCGATATTCGAGCTGAAATGCCCGCCAATATTCGCATTGACCCCCAGATCCTGAGGCTGCTTCGATCCATCCACGCCAGCGAAGAACGTCAGGTTCTCCAGCCAGGGATTCGCGCACTCGGGCACGCAATTGTCTTTGAATGCGTCCGAGCAACCAGTCGATGGATTCTGATCGCTCTGGCAGGCTGAGGCCGAATAGCTCGTCAGGCCGCCAATCGAATGACCTGAATTAGCCATAAGATTTTCAGACGCGCGGACAATGCCCGCCTCAAGACAACACCAGCAGGCAATAATAAACAGTCCGGAAAATCGCGTCATGGAAGGACCCTGAATGAAGTCTGTAATCAACGAATGAAACATCACCGTTAAAGCTGTTAAGATCCGCATATTCGGTATCGACGTCAGAACCGGCAAAACTTGTCCGGCTTGACGACGTCGACCACAGGTTTACCCCTATCATTCGTAAAACCGTTACTACCTGAAAATTCTCCTCAACCTGCCCACTTTGACATCCCACCGGAAAGCCATCCCATGCGCCTCGGATACAACACCAACGGCTTCGCTCACCATCGCTGGCAGGACACCCTCTCGATCCTCTCGGAACTTGGCTACCAGTCTGTGGCTTTGACGCTCGACCACAATCTCCTCGATCCCTATCAGGCGACCTCGCAAGACATTGATGAAATCAAGAGCGGACTCCAGGAACACAGCATGCACTGCGTCATTGAAACAGGCGCACGCTTCCTTCTGGACCCATTTCACAAACACGAACCCACCCTGCTCCATCCCGACGTCGAGCGCCGGGCCCTTCGCATCGACTTTCTCAAACGCTGCATCGATCTGGCGAAAATGCTCGATGCTGATGCCGTCTCATTCTGGTCAGGCATTCTCAAAGAGGACATCTCCTACTCGACAGCTCTCGATCGTCTCAGCGAAGGCTGCCAGGAAGTACTCGACTATGCAGAAGACAAACACATCCGCCTCGCCTTCGAACCAGAGCCCGGCATGCTCATCGAGTCGATGGCCCAGTTCGCAGAACTCAAGGACCGGCTTCCCTCTCCTCTCTTCGGATTGACGATGGATATCGGCCACCTGCAGTGCGTCGAAGAGCAGCCGATCGCGCGATTCCTGAAAGACTGGTCATCCCTCATTTACAACATCCACATCGAAGACATGAAAACAGGCATTCATGAGCATTTGAAGTTCGGCCACGGAGACATCGATTTTGAGTCGGTATTCCAGACACTTCAGTCATCCGGTTATGAGCATGGAGTGCACGTCGAACTCAGCCGTCATTCTCACGAAGCACCGACAGCCGCTGCCGAATCCATGGAATTCATGCGGAAAATGTTGATAATGTAGAATATTGATGCCAGTCCACAGTGACCGATCAGGTTGACGACTTTCGCCCATTACCAAAGCCCGACGCACATCCAAGGAAATCTCATGGCCGATAGAGCAGTTGTCTTCATTTCGATTCCCGGACTCCGGCAAAAAGATCTCCTCAACATGCCGAACCTCCTGGCGATTGCCTCGCGAGGCGACAGCGCCCCACTGATTCCGACATTTCCTGCCCTGACGTGTCCTGCTCAAGTCACGATGACAACGGGCGTCGCTCCCGCAGAACATGGTGCGATCGCCAATGGTTATTACGATCGACAGAAGCATCAGCTCGAGATGTGGACCGCCTGGAACTCCATCATCGATCGCCCGCAAATCTGGGAAGTCCTGCAGCAGAAAGACCCGTCGATCAAGACCGCGGTCTGGTTTCCCATGCTCTCCAAAGGTGCCAAAGCGGATTACATCTGCACCCCTGCCCCGATCCATAATCCCGATGGCTCCGAGTCACTGTGGTGCTACACCGAGCCGAGCGAACTTTACGGCGAATTGAAAGATGGTCTGGGCGACTTCCCGCTCATGAACTTCTGGGGCCCGATGGCCGACATCAAATCCAGCGAGTGGATCGTCGATTCTGTCATTCATACGATGAGAAAGTATCAGCCTCGTTTCTACTACATTTATCTGCCCCATCTCGATTACACCGCTCAGAAGTTCGGGCCCAATTCCCCCGAGGCGCTTCAGGCAGCTCACGACCTCGACGACGTCATCGGCAAGCTGTATCCAGAATTCGAAGACACTCTCCCTTACGACATCGACTGGCTGATCGCCGGCGAATACGCCATCACCGACGTTGATCACGTCTCTTATCCCAACCGTGTCCTGCGTGAAGCAGGGCTGCTAAGGGTCTCGAAAACCGGCGATCACGAAGATCTTGATTTCGCCCACTCCCAAGCCTGGGCCTTGGCGGATCACCAGATCGCTCACATTTATCTGTCGGATAAATCGTTGACTGAAAAAGTCGTTGAACTCTTTAAAGACAAGCCAGGAATCGATCAGGTTCTCGTTGGCGAGCAACTCAAAGACGTCGGAATTGACCACCCCAACTCGGGCGACATCGTCCTCGTCGCCACGCCGAACAGCTGGTTCGCTTACTATTTCTGGAACGACGACGCAGCCGCTCCCAGCTATGCCCACACGGTCGATATCCACCGTAAGCCAGGATACGACCCTGTCGAACTGTTCCTCGACACCCAAAGCAAGTCGATTCCGCTCGACGCGACTCTGGTCAAAGGCTCTCACGGAGCCTTGATCAAACATGACTCTCAAAAGTCGCTTTTCATCTCCACCTGCATTCGTAAGATCTCCAAAGCCTCTTACACGCAGACAGAAATGTTCGACATTATTTTGAAATCATTCGGACTTTGATTCAGTCGAATCAACGCGTCCGCTAAGCGCCATGCGGACACGCGTCGGTTCATCATCTGTCGTCAACTGAATCTCTGCAAAGATATCCAGCAACGAAAGAAGAACCCGATACTCATGCGACTTCATGACGTCTTCTTTCATCCGGCTGCCCGGTTTGACAGAATCTGAACGACTGACGAGAAATGCTCTCACCAGTTTCGGGCGGAAGACCATCTCGAAATCGTGCGCTGGCTCTCTGGTATCAATTTTGGCGGCATCAAACTGGCTCATCAGCGTTGCAACCGTGAAGGAATTGTCCGTCATCGCATAACCCGGCGTCATCCCCAGAATTGATTCCAGCCACATCCCGGTCACCTGAGTCGCACCCTCCTGGACCATCAGCTTGACCTCGGGCGTCATCTTGCGCTCGGTATAAGCTGAGACGGCCGCCATATTGACCGTCGACGTCGCCACGCGATCAATTCGCTCTTTCAGCTTCGCAGACATTTCAGGCAGGAGAACCGTCCACGTTGCATCGAGCAGATTTTGTGGACCAATTTCCTTCGTCGATGCGGTCAACGTCACCGCAAGTGACCATCTCCATGGCTGTTCCCAGGCCTTGAGTAATTCAGCGTGATCCTCACCCCAGATCATTTTCCCCAGGAGACGAAAGTTCTCCCATTCCTGGCGGTCTTTTTCTTCCACCACACGGTCAATGAGTGAGACCACATCAGCAGGACAAGTCATGCCACGAACAGACAGCATGACCGTAGGCGAACCTGTGACTGAGTGAGTCACATCCTGAGAAGTGAGAGAGTCAACGCTTTCTTGATGGCTCTTATGCAGACTGACAAGCAACGTCAGACCGGTATCCAGCGTCGCCACCATTTCCAACTGCTGAAACGACTGCAGAAACAGTTTAAAAAATTCATCATCCTGTTCGGTTGTGTCATGGCTCCATGTATCAAGGTGAATGATGGCGCGAATGTTCGGGAGATCAAATGAACTCTTCGACCAGCTGACCGCCCGAGCAGTCTTGGAAGTGACGCCACGCTGGTGATTTTCCAGACACAACGTGATCGCATCAAGGATCGTCTGATCCGTCGCCACCACGACATACTCGTTCAGGAATCCAAAGACCGGCTGAGTCCGCTGCGAAGAGTTATGTAGCAACAGCAGCGTCTCAATCGACTTCTCACTCGCAGGACGCAGAATCATCGCTGCTTCAATCGCATTCTCAGACGTCTCTGTCGTCGAGGGACGAATCACCACCAGAAACCGCTCGGAAGCCAGTTCACTCAGGAACTCGCGCAACGGTTGCCCCGTCTCACGCTCAATTGCTCCCTTCAATCGTGAAAGGGGCCTGAACTTCTCACTCGACAGCCATTGGCGTACGACAGGAAAGCCCTTGACCTTGTGCCACAGCCCGCTCGTCTCCACATCATTCAGCAGGCCCGCAAAATCATTGACCTCAACGATCACTCCGACATCTTCTGGCACCAGTTCGATCAGATCGGGCGCCTCTTTAGCGTGCGCGGATCTCGGAACCACAGTCACGAACGCAGCGATCACAAAGACGCACGCGACGCTCAAAATTCGTGCACAGACTCGATGGGAAATTATCATTGATTTCATCCTGAACAGCTCCCTTATGATCCCATCAGTTCCTGCCACAGACTTGGCTCTGCGGTCGTCTTTGGTTCATCAAACAATTTGCGAAACGACGCGGGAACCATCTCGTCCAGTCGCAACTCAGGAGCCGTCAGCCCACCGCCGACCGCTTCTTTCAGAATCGCTCCACTCCCAGTGACCGACGTTTTCGTCTCGTTCATCAACGAACTCCACGACTCCCCCGCTTCCGCCAGCAGCGACGATAAATCCTCTCCGTCATTGTTCGTTCTCACAGGAGGAGTCCTCGGAGTCTCGACTTTGTTCTCGACAACAGAAACCTGATTGTTCTGCAAGTTCTGCCAAACGATAACCAGCATCACCAGGCACAGACAAACCGCCACCGACGAGACGATCGAAAAAGCCATCCGCCGAGCGCGACGAGTCACCGTCGCTTTTTCACGATGCAACCGTTCCCAGACGATATCACCCCATGTTTCCGACGTCTCAGGAGCGGTTGGAGTCTGCTCTTTCCACGCATCGATCGCCTGACTGAGCAGTAGCTCCTGAGACAGGCGTTGAACATGGTGCCCATCGAGTTCCGCCTGCTGTCGCAATCGCTCGAGCGCACTCTCGTCGCGAGACGCAATCGCGTCTTCCCAGGCCTTCAAGTCGGTTTCAAGTTCCAGAAATTCGTTTTCGTCGTTATTCACAAAATGTTCTCCGGCGTAATCTGCCGACGAGACAAAAGACCCATCAGTTCGTGACGGGCGCGGTACAACCAGGTCTTGATTGTGCCCACAGGTGTATTCATAGACGCTGCAATTTCCTCGCAGCTGAGTTCCTGCAGGTAAAACAGGACAAAACAGGTTTTGTAGTTTGGTTTGAGTTCATCGAGAGCCTTCTGAAGCTCCTCAGCCAGATCGTGACGACTGCCACGGTGGTCGGTCTGAGGGAATGTCATCGACTCCATCTCCATCATCGGCTGGGGAACTCGGGATCGCTTCCTCAATGCCGTCTTACAACAGTTGACCGCGATCGTAGTCAGCCAGGGCTTGAAATCCCGCTCTGGATCGCAGCGATGAAGATTCCGGATCGCCCGGAACAAAACCTCTTGCGCCACGTCCTCGGCATCCTGCTGATGACACAATCTCCGGTAACAAAGGCCATAAACATTTTGACGATGGCGACGCACGAACTCAGCCACGGCTTCACGACGATGCGCAAGGCACGCCGCGATTAACCGCCTGTCGTCCCAGGCTTCCATCGCCGTTTCGCTCATATCTCGATTACTCGCCGACTTATCGGAAGGTTTCAGGATTCCACGACTGTCGTACTTGGAAGATGCAAATGCGAATAGTGAATGGCCAAACTTTCCAGACTCTCCATTCTATCAACGAAAAAAGGACCTGATGTCAACATCAGGTCCTTTGCAATGGAGTCGCGGAAGCAATTCTAACTTCCGCTTTTTTGAACAAACTCGCGAGCCAAGGCCCGGGAAGCTTTATAAGCATGTCGGACAGCAAAAATGCGAGTCTCGATCTGCTCTTCGGTAAAGTAACGACCGACATCGCTATGTGGCAAACCTGCCAATGCGAGTGTCAGCGGCATCAGATCAAGAAATTCTTTGTAACGTCGTTGAATGTCGGCGGTATTCTGGTCGCTCACCTTGATGTCCTCGAAACAGTGACCCTAAACAATGCTTCAAGTCGCTCCGAGACCGCATCGGAATCCCGATCAGTCTCATTAGAACATACAGTCATCGAAAGAAAACGTCCAGATCTGGCAAGCAACAACTAAGTAGGGCGCCGCTGAGACATCTGTTTGAGAATTTCAGTAGCCGCTTTTCTCGGATCCGTGGGAGCAGCACCACCTGCAGCAGCCGCCTTTTTCTCTGGAGGAACAGCCGCTTTCGCGCCTGTCTCTTTCGGATCTGGCAGTCGCGTTGGCATCGCCTTGCGTTCAACCACGACAGGTTCTTCTTCTTCGATCACTGCGGGAGCCTGCGGCATTTGCTGCTGAGGTGCGCCATACGGAGGTTGAGGCATCGGCGCATATCCCTGTGGCGGATACTGCGGATACATCATCGGCGGCATGGCTGGATAGTTCGGGTATCCGCCATAGCCCATCGGCATCTGAGGATACATCGGCTGAGGTGCACCATAGGGCATTCCTGGCATCATCTGGCCGAAACCACCATAAGCAGGCCCTGGCGGCATCATCTGTTGTGCCACTGGCATTTCGTAAGCAGTCCCCTGCTCTTCATCAACCTCTGCAGCAGGCTCTTCTTCCTCAACCATCTCTGGTTCGGGAGTCGGCGTGAAGACAGGAATAGTAACCGTCTTATTGTGGGACAGCATCGCTGTGTCTGACTCGGCAGGATGCTCGACGAGTTTTTGACCAGCGCGAGTCGACTGAAGAGGAATTTCACCAGCCGATGAGTCAGTGTCCAAAACAGTTCCCACGGGAACAGCCGCAGTAACCATCGCGCCTTTGAGGCTGACTTCAAATTCGAGTTTACCAATCCCGACCTTGTCACCCTGGTTCAGGATCACCTGTCCACGGATTCGTTCACCATTGACAATAGTGCCGTTCGTGCTGCCAAGGTCACGCAATCGAACAACGAACTCATCCACTGTAAAGACACAGTGGTGACGGCTGACCAGCTCGTTATTCGGCCGGAGATGGCAGTCTTCCCCGCGACCCACCATGAATTTACCGATCTTCAGGGGGATCGCTTTGCCCTTCTGTTTTCCAGAAGCTACCCGCAATTCCGCAGACAGCATAGAAGTCCTCCAAGGCTGCAAACGTGACAAACCCTCGATGGTTCACACATAAGCAAGCGAGTTACTGACCTGAACTCAACAAATGGAGACAGGTTCAATGCAAAGGGCGTCGGGCAACATGCACCGCGCGCAGGCAACGAAGTAGCGCTCTATCCGGGGGATAGACAGACCGAGGCAACGACGCCACAACGGGGAATACCCCATCGGAACGCGGCTTTCGGCGCGAACTTCGATACTTTCAGCCATCCTTCGTGGAGTCGCAGAGCCCCTGCAGAGAATAAGAATTGAATACAGCGAGGGGGAGCAAACGAAGTGAGCAGAAGAAGGAAACAGAATAGGAATAAGAACATAGAAATTATCAGTGATAGACTGACAGAAATCAAGAGGAGATAAATAGCTATCGATGTGTTCGCGGGAGAAAGATTCACTGTAGGGTGTACCTTTGCTGAATTTCGCGAATGCGTTCCATCATAGCGGCGCTCCATGGAATACAATGCGTATTTTTACCTACGACATCGGAAATTTTCATCCCTAATTTTCTGAAGTATTCAATATCTTCGTGAAATGTTATCGGATAAAAATCCAGCAACCCTTGAAACTCACCAATACTGCCCCGCCGCAGCAAAATGCTGCCGTGCTGCAGAACGGCGCCCTTCCGCCGCCTCTGTGCACTACCGACCACTTTCTCCCCGCCAACCATCAGATCTCGTTGGTCACCACGTGCATAACAGAGAAAATTTCCCTCTTTATCACTCTCCATTTGCCCCCTGGAGGTCACAGCCATGCCATCCTGGCCCAACTGGTCCTGAATGACCCCGTGAACAGCGTCATACAGCTTAGACGGATCAAATGCGAAGTGGTGTACCGCAGGGATCACGCACGAATAGGTGATCTCCTGGTCATGAATAATCGCCCCTCCGCCTGAGAGTCGCCGCACAACCGGAAGCGATCGCAATGGTGGAGGAACGTCTTCCAGATTCCATTTCTGGAAATGGCCCAAAGAAAGCGTGGCCTGTTCCCAGCGATAAATTCGGACAAAGGTCTTACCAGTCGTGATCGATTCTTCTAACAGAAGCTCATCGGCGGCCATATTCCAGGCCCCCGACTTCGGCTCCTCGTCCACCAGAAGAAACACATCGTCTGACAAGTCGATCACAAGCCCTCTCTTCAATCAACTCAGGTCCCGCATGGCGAGCAATACTGCGTCACCGGAGTACGAGCGGCTGAGACTTCGTCCGGACGGGAAACCGTCGTGCTGTGAGGAGCCTGTTTGAGAAAGGCTGGCTCTTCGCCACAGATCGTTTCGAGGGCCGTGATGAACGCATCCATCGTCTCCTTCGATTCAGTTTCTGTTGGCTCGATCATCAACGCCTCTGGCACGACGAGCGGGAAGTAAACCGTTGGAGCATGGAAACCATAGTCAAGCAGACGCTTAGCGACGTCCATCGCCGAGATGCCACGCTTCTTCAGCTCCGAAGCGGACGCGACGAACTCGTGCATACAATGCTTGCCGTGAGGAACCGGCAGAAACTTGGAAACCTTCGCCTTGATGTAATTGGCGTTCAAAACGGCTTGTTCAGAGACTTCACGGACACCGTCTGGTCCCAGGGTACGTAGGTAGAAATACCCACGCATCAGGATCCCGAGGTTCCCGAAGAAACTACGGACTCGCCCGATGGAATGCTCCGGGGTGCTCAAGTGATACGTTGTCTGGCCATCTTTTTCCGACTTGGTGACAATGGGACCTGGCAGGAAAGGAGCCAGGAAGTCACGAACTGCGATTGGTCCAGAACCTGGACCACCGCCGCCGTGTGGGCCGGTGAAGGTTTTGTGAACGTTGTAGTGCATCATGTCGCCGCCGAAATCGCCCGGGCGGGTCTTGCCCAGGATCGCATTCATGTTGGCCCCATCGATGTATACCAGTCCGCCGGCATCATGGATGATCTTGGCAATCTCTTCGATATTCTCTTCGAACAGTCCCAGCGTATTCGGGTTGGTGATCATGAAGACGGCTGTGTGTTCATCGACCAGGCTTTTCAGTTCTTCCAGATCAACGAGGCCTTTGACCGACTTATTGAGTTGAACGCACTGGAAACCCGCTAGTGCAGCACTGGCTGGATTCGTCCCGTGGGCACTGTTGGGGAACAGGACCTTGGTGCGTTTTTCACCCTTGGCTTTGAAGTAAGCAGACGCAGTCAGCAGGGCCGCGAATTCTCCTTGGGCACCTGCAGCTGGTTGCAGCGAAACGCCCGGCAGTCCCGCGATCTCAGCCAGGAAACTCTGCATTTCGTAGAGCATCTGCAACATGCCCTGAATGTTTTCTTCAGGCAAGTAGGGATGCAGGTCGCCGATGCCACCTTTCTTGGCGAACTTCTCGTGACGCTTGGGGTTGTGCTTCATCGTGCAGCTGCCCAGCGGATAGAAGTGTGTATCGACCGACATATTGTACTGAGACAGGTTCACAAAGTGACGCACAACATCTGGCTCGGTCACTTCGGGAAGATCAGGAGTCTTCTCGGCGACGAGCGACTTCGGAATCGCGGAAATGGAGACTTCCGGAACATCGCAGGCAGGCAGGCGAGTTCCGCGTCGTCCCGGGTACGACAGCTCGAAAATGGGTTTGATAGCCTGAAGATTCTTCATTGTCTTATCTCTTAAAAGGCGGCCGCACTGTTTGTCAGCTCACCGGGAATCGCAGAATGGTCGGGGGAAAGAACGCGTTCGATTCGCTAACGGGAAACTAGCGGTCCTGTGACGCCAGTTGTTTGACCAGCGAATCGATTTCTTCCTTGGTTCGTTTTTCCGTGACGGCGATGACGAGCTGACGATCACTGACCGACGACTCGGGGATGTTCTTAAACTGCCCAAAGCGAGGACCCACCATCAAGCCGTCAGCTGCCAGCTTGGATTGAAGTGCTTTCGCTGAGGTTTTCGTCTCAATGACAAATTCTTTGAAGAACGGGCGGTCATAGCTGAGCTTGTAACCAGCCTTCTGGAGAGAATCAGCAGCATAAGCCGCTTTGCGGTGACACAGATCAGCGGTTTCTTTGAGACCTTGTGGACCCAGGCAGCTCAGGTAGATGGTCGCGCGGATCGCCAGAAGACCTTGGTTGGTGCAGATGTTACTGGTTGCCTTATCGCGACGAATGTGTTGCTCGCGAGTCTGCAGATTCAGGGTGTAGCAGAGACGTCCGAGGCGATCACTTGTCGTCCCGATGATACGACCTGGCATCTTGCGAAGGAATTCATTGCGACAGGTCATGACACCCAGATACGGCCCGCCGTATTGCAGTGGCACGCCCATCGACTGCCCTTCCGCAACCGCGATATCGGCACCGAGTTCACCTGGCGTCTTCAAAATCCCCAAGCTGATCGGGTCGAACGAAACCACGGACAAGGCGCCAACTGCTTTCGCAGCTGCGATACAGTCCTGAACCTCTTCCACGCAGCCATAGAAATTCGGATGCTGGATCAGCAGGCAGGCCGTTTTGTCGTCGAGAGCCTTCTTGACGAGTTCCGGATCCGCGTAACCGTTGGGAGTCGGGATCGTCACGATCTCGATGTTGAGTTGTTCGCAGTAAGTATCGAGGACCGCGCGGTACTCTGGATGAACTGAACCCAGGATCGCGACCTTGTGATTGCGATCGGTCACTCGCATCGCCATGAACGCCGCTTCGACGAGGCTGGTGCCCCCTTCGTACAAGCTGGCATTACAGGCATCCATGTCGGTCAGGCGGCACATCATCGACTGATATTCGAAGAAGACCTGCAGCAGCCCCTGGCTGGCTTCCGCCTGATACGGGGTGTAAGCCGTATAGTACTCGCCACGGCCTGCAATTTCATCGACAACAGCCGGGATGAAGTGATCGTAAGCACCGCCGCCCAGGAAGCAGACGCCGGAAGCCAGGCCGGTGTTCTTGGCAGCCAGTTTCGAGGTGTACTGGTCGAGCTCCATTTCTTCCATCGCTTCAGGCAGATTGAGGCGGCCTTTGAAGCGGAGATGGGCTGGAATCGATTCAAAGAGATCATCGATCGAAGAAACGCCAATGGTCTTCAGCATTTCTTCCTGCTGCTCGACCGTGTTAATCAGGTAGCTCACGCGGGATCCTTGTCGCGATAGTGACTGTCCGGGCGATGAACGTCTGGCAGTCTTGAAGGTGAAAAGAAAGCGGTTCCGCCAGCGGTAAGCTTTGGAAACCGAAATTGAACAGGTTCGTTAACCGGCTGGAAATGCTGATTGGCTGGTGTTTGTCACTGACATGTAAAGATCGAGGTCTATCACGCAAACAGCCCCGGATGAAATCATCCGGGGCCAGTCTGAGATGTCAGTTGTTTTTAGTGACCGCCATCCGCCTTATGTGTTTCGTAGGCGTTGGAATCCATGAGTGAGTCCGTCTCACTCGGGTTGGAGAGCTTGACCTTGATCATCCAGCCTTTGGTATAAGGATCTTCGGACAACCAGGTCAGTTTGTCAGCCAGTGGAGCGTTGACTTCCACCACCTTGCCAGAGACTGGAGCATACAAGTCGCTGACGGCTTTCACGCTTTCAACTTCGCCGAACGTCTCGCCTTTTTTCAGGTCGCGACCAACTTCAGGCAGCTGGATGAAAACCAGGTCGGTCAGCTCAGCCACCGCAAAATCGCTGATGCCGATCGTCGCGGTGTCTCCCTCGACGAATGCCCATTCATGCGAAGGAAGATATTTGAGCTTCGATTGATCCATGAGAGGATGGTCCGATCTAAGAGTGTAAAACGACAAATACCAGATAGGAAAGCGGTCAGGCAGCTCGCGAGACGGAAATAAAGCCGTCGCAGCTTGTATTTCACCGGATCGTCTTGAGGACGCCGGTGCCCAATAGCCTAAGGGTATTGTGGTGATCGGAGTAAATCAATCGAGACAGGCTGTCATTTCAGCTGCCGCAGCAGTCGCTCGATGATTCGACATCTGCAATTTTCTCGATCCGTCGCGCGTGGCGTCCACCTTCGAATTCGGTCTGAGCAAAAATTTCCGTGATGCGGGCAATCAATTGTTCGCTAATCAGGTCCGCCGACATGCACAGGACGTTGGCGTCGTTGTGACGACGGCTCATCTCAGCGGTCACTTCGTCAAAACACAACGCAGCGCGGACGCCGCGGAACTTATTGGCCGTGATGCACATTCCCAACCCAGTTCCGCAGATCAGGATGCCACGCTCGGCCCCCTTGCAGGAGACAGCTTTCGAGACTTTGACGGCGAAGTCTGGATAATCGACGCTCTCTTCGCTGGTCGGGCCAAAATCCTGAACATCGTGTCCATGGTCAGACAACATCTGAACGAGTCGAGATTTGAGCTTCACGCCGCGATGGTCGCTGGCAATGGCAAATTTCATAGTAGTGGTCGGCTTGATCGTGACTTGATAACTAAAATTGCTGGCGAATTCGTTTCGCTGAGTTCAGCCAGCGGCAAGATGGGAAATTGGGCAGGTCGACTTATGTGGCCTGCAACAGGAACTGGTCGATCCGTCGTTGTAGTGCAGATTCAATGAGTTGTAAACACTGCTGATAGTCTGCCTGGGAACCCCCATACGGATCGATGATGTCTTCGTGATCTGGGCTAAGTAGGTCGACTCGACCAGCCAATTCTGGCACAACCGAAAGGAGGGCCTGACGGTGTCCCTGAGTCATCGTGAAGATGAAATCAGGCTGAGCGAGCATTTCGTGACTGATCTGGCGCGAAAAGTGAGTCGTCAGATCAATCCCCCTGGAAAGCAGAATCTCGACCGCATGAGCAGTCGCTGTCTGACCTTCTACAGCAGAGATCCCCGCTGAGAGGATATTGAACCCGCGGTCGATCAGTTCGTCAGTACTGCATTTCAAACGACGTGCCAAAAGCGACCGACAGACCCCTTCGGCCATCGGACTGCGGCACGTATTTCCCGTGCAGACAAACAGAATCATTTGATTGAGCATGCGCTTGATCGTCGTCTCGTGAACCAGACCGGAGGACAACATGCCCCAACTTTCGCCGTCCAGAGTGACATGGGTGGCTGGCTGATGATATCGCGTTGGTCCATCATCGACGATCATGCTCGTCTGTTCAAGGACCCCATGGTTAATATCAATGATTTCTGATGCAGTCCGTCCGGTTGAGCAGATTCCAGGTGCTAATTGAATTAGCGGGAACTCGGCTTGAGTCACGATTTCCCGGACAAAAGGATGCGACGGACACGAGCAGTGGATGCGTCCATCGGGTGCAGAGATAAATTCACGGGTGATTTCCGGCAGAACCGACAGCAAATTCCCGTTTTCTGATTCATTGGCCGGGACAAAGACATCAATCGGACCAGGCCAGCAGCGTTCCAGGAATCGCTGCATGAAGGGAGTCATGGTCGACGCATAGTCTTGCACCTGGCCACCTTCCACCAAACACAAGGAAGAGGTATGCCAGTTTTCGTCAACGGCTCCGGAGGCACATAACGCCTCGAACTCCATCATTTTCTGGACAGCTAGCGGTTCGATGGCAGAAGCAAACAGGGCATATGACCATTCCGTCGGAACAGCGACAACACCCCCGCTCTCAAGCTGAGCGACGACTTCATGTGCCAGCTCCTGCATGGACTGGCCACGGTTCAGTTTGGTGACTGTCGGCACAGACAGGGTGCTCTCTTGAACGAAGGTGAAAGGGGCAGCGTCAGTTACGTCCAGATCGGGATTCTACCAATGAAACGCGTGTGACACCAAATCCCTTCGCCAAAATCTCGCGATACGACGCGCATTTCTTGGTTCCGGAAGGCAAGTCGCGACAGGGATCTCAATCCCGGTATCGACGTTGATCCCAATCTTTCGCAACACGAACGAGTTTATCAAGATGTTCCTTGTTGATTGCAGTGGCAATCACCCCAGGAAGACGCAACATGCCTGCACGCTCGTCCATCCATGTCGTCCTGAAGTTCACAGGTTCCCCATTGTGAACCCAGACCGATTCACCACCCAGCAGGCGAGCCAGATGCAGCGAGACCGGATAGTCGTAAATGTTCGGAGTATGGATCAACGAACCGCCGAAACGTCCCTGAGCCATCAAGGGGTAAATGCTGCCCGGCATGTCATCTGGCAGGAAGGCTTTCAGCCCGGTCTCGTTGACGAGGGCAGCTTTGATCGGGTCTTCCTTCATGAAATTAATCATGTAGACATTTTCCGAGGGGGGGATGTTCTCTTTCGTGACGACCGGAAAGCTCGCGATTACTTCCTCTGCCGAGCGTGACCAGTCATCCAGGCCGCAGCGAATGCCGTTCAGGCCTGCTTCTAACCATGTCCCCTGTTCTCCCATCGCTGGCGTGAGAACCAGTGAGTAAATGACTGACGTCTCATTTCGGATGTGCAGCATGATCGCCCACCCATCGCCTGAGTGATCACGGAATTGCTTGGTCCCGTCGATTGGGTCGAGGGCGATGACGTATTCGCTTTCTGTGGCGAAAGCCGTCAGAGCGCCGTTGGCCTCCTCGGCTTCGATTCGCAACTGTCGGCTAGAGGGAACATGATCGCGAAGAGCCGCAACGACGAGTTCCTGGACTGTCAGATCCGCCAGCGTGAGCGCATCGGTGGTCGCGTAGCCGCTGGATTTGTTGGTCAACGAGACGTTGTGTTTGCGAAGTTCACTCGCGATCGCCCCGGCCCAGCGAATGACGGATGGCATTTTGGCAGAGATGTCAGCGATGATGGTGTTGATCATGATGAGTCAGTGAATGCTATTGAGGAATAATGGTCCGCCAGAAGGCGTCCGCGATACGGATCGTAGTCGTTTGCTGCAGTCCCTTCCATCCTGGGACGCCATTGACTTCGATGACGAAGAGTTCGTTGGATCGGGTCCTGATGAGGTCGATCCCCGCGAATCTTGCACCCACTGCCTGGGCGGCGCGACGGGCCAGGTCGACCTCCTCGTCGCTGGGAACATAGACGACCGGTTGAGCCGAGCGAGCCAGATTCGTGCGGAAGTCGAGCGGATTAACTCGTTTCATCGCGCCGAGAACTACGCCATCAAGCAGCAGGATGCGGATGTCGGACCCGCCGTGGTCGAGGAATTCCTGCTGGTAGATGACTTGTCGCGTTTGTTCGAGTGTCTTAAAGACTCGCCAGGCCAGATCGGGATCATTCAGTCGCGTGATCCCGCGTCCCTCGGCTCCGAAGATTGGTTTGACGACCACATCGCTGCCGAGGCTTTGAAAACCATTCATCGCCGCGTCCGTCGTTTCCGAGACGATCGTCCGTGGCACCGACACCCCTGCTCTTTGCAACCGCACGAGTGTCAGGTATTTGTCGATCGCACACTCGAGAGCTTTGGGACTGTTGACGACCTCAATCCCGGCCTGCTCCCAACTCCACAGCAGGTCCATCCGAAAGACCACCTGCTCCAACGACCCGGGAGGCATGGAACGAACCACGACTGTCCTGATATTGGATAGAGATTCGCCGTCAACGCCGGTCACGGTCAGGCTCTGCCCGTCAACAGACCCCGACAACTTCTCAAACGGCATCGCGCTTGCCTTGATGCTTAGCTCCGCAGCCGAAGCCAGCAGTTCTCGCACATACCAGCCCAGTGGATCGCCGAGGATGAGAAAAGACACCGGAAAACCTTATTGTACGCAGAACGCTACGGGTGCCACTGGCTATGCCAGTGTTCTGCAGATTACGAATCGCGTCCAATCCGAAACACTCTGCATTCGATCATTGTGGAATGAAAATTGACTTGCCCTCAGCATCCTGTCCGAGCGGGCACTGGCATAGCCAGTGGCACCCAGAATGAAATTTTCTCCGCGTCCTCCGCTGTTCCGTTTGCGTCTTAATTCAGTCCGAACGATGCTTTCAACACGTCATGGTTCACCTTCCCCGCAGTGTGGACCTTGCCGGTGGTTGTGTTCTCAATCGTGATTGAGGCAGGACTGAAGAGCATGGGGTCGAGGGCATAGAAGTCGTACTTGGCGTCTTTGAAGAGTTCGATGAACGGCCGGCCGGCATGTGGCGATGAGCCCGAGGGGACTTTCGTGATCAACTCTGCCAGCTCTGCATCATCTGCTTCGACGATGAGATGGACATGGCCGCCATAGAGGATGGCGTCGTTGGTGCGTCCGATCGCTGCCAGATCGTCCTTGGCAATGGGCGGTAACGGGGCACTGCCGAGGCCCGCGGCAACTTTGGTCACGTCGAAGCCGAGAGCGAACAGCTTATGCATCGCGGTTTCCACCGACCGGGCGACGATCTGCAGATTGCCGGCAATACTCGCCGTCGGGGCGACGAGCAGCATGAGGTTGCGTGGCTCAATGTTGGCTTTCTGTGCGATCTGTGCGACAACTTCACAATCGGGAAGTTGTCGCGTTTCGAGCACGCCGACGGCACAGTAAAAATTCTCTTTGTAGCCAAGAGTCTTGAATAGGTCTTCCTGAGCCGCGGTAGCTCGCATCGGGCCTGAACCCATCGCGAAGAACTTCCCTGCTTCAATTCGCCAGCCCGCATACTGGCTGAACAGGCAGGCCTCGACGGGGTGATCCGTGCGGACATGAACCATCGGCCAGCCGCAATCTGCCAGTTGGCCCATCTCGACCGAGATCTCCATCAGTCCCGAGGTGCAGATTTCTGCGAGTCGCAGTCCCGCATTGAGACTCCCTTTGGTGTTCACTCCGAAATCGACGACGCGTGCACCGCATTTGAGTTCATGAGACTCGATCCGGTAGTCGGAGGCAGTTTTGAGAACGTGATCCACCAGATCCCACGCGCGCGGGTTCAGCAAAATTGACATCCGGGATCTCGACTCTCTGGTGAAGGTTCATCCGTGAAAGGCGTTGCTCACAGTTCCTGCGAGCCTTCAAGCAAGCTGGTCTGAGGCTGCCTGTGCAACTATTAAAAAGCATCCCGCAATCTGTCGCAAGGCAGGCGTTGCATTTCGTCAACGAACGATCGTATCGCGACCTCTCGATGTCGTATTGAACAGGATTTTCAGAAGAGACTGGACTCATCGGCATCGGGATCGTCAAGATAGAGTCATGTCGACAACTACTTTTACAATCTCTGACTCTCTTTGCCTGACGCACCAGCTGCTTGCGGACCGGTCTGTGCCGGGGCATCGATTGTGCCCACGGTGTCAGCATCTCTTCTATGCTCATGGCGGTCCGTTGTCATTGCGAACATATCACCTTAGCCAGCCCAGAGCCTACAGCCTCGATCGAGCCCCCTGCTTCGTCCAGCTGATCGACTTCGGCGACTTCCTCGTGACACATCTGTTACCGCCGGATGAAACTGCGGAACGCGTGGCTTGAATACGCTGTGAGGTCGTACGAGGAATGTGATATAATGCCAGCATGAAACCATTATCGAATGTCCTATCAACAATCCCCCAGGTTGGCCGACTCGAATGGATTGGCCTGGCCCCGGCCCGCATGGAAGATTTGGTAACGCCGGATTCGGCAGAACTGGTCGTGGGCAAAGGCATTGTTGGCGAGCATCATGCCAAACGACGCGAATCAAAACGCGAAGTCACATTGATCCAGTGGGAACATCTTCCCGTGATCGCCTCGATCTTGAAACGCGATTCCGTTTCACCAGCTCAACTGCGACGAAATCTTGCCGTATCCGGGATCAATTTGTTGTCATTGAAGAACGCGACGTTTCAAATTGGTGACGTCGTACTTCTCGGGACAGGACCATGTGAGCCATGTTCCCGCATGGAATGGGTTCTCGGCCCCGGCGGCTACAACGCCATGCGCGGCCATG
>SXPC01000227.1 GCA_005778225.1 Planctomyces sp.
GAAGTTCCAGGAACGTCTCGCCAAGCTGACCGGCGGCGTGGCTGTCATCTCTGTCGGTGCTGCAACCGAAGTCGAGATGAAGCAAACCAAGGCCCGCATGGAAGATGCCCTGCATGCGACCCGTGCTGCTGTCGAAGAAGGCATTCTGCCAGGTGGTGGAGTTGCTCTGCTGCGTTGCGTGAAGGCTGTCAAAGCCGTCGAAGCCGTCGGTGATGAGAAGATCGGCGTGGATATCATCGTCCGTGCTCTTCAAGCCCCGATCCGCCAGATCGCCAGCAACGCTGGTCTGGATGGTTCCGTCATCGCTGACGAAGTCATCAACATGAGCGGCAATAACGGATACGACGCCAGCACTGGTGAATATGTCGACATGGTCAAGAGCGGCATCATCGACCCAGCCAAGGTCGTCAAGAGCGCCCTGACCAACGCCGCTTCGATCTCCGGAATGATGCTGACAACGCAAGTCCTGATCACCAAGACTGGCGATGACAAGTCGAAGAAGGCCGGTGAAGGCGTGATTCGCTAAGGCAAATTTGTTCGATGTTGAAGTTCCCCCCGGTCATTGACCGGGGGCTAAATAAGCCAGACATCGAGCGAAAATTGAAGATCAAATGGGCCACTCCAATCGGGGTGGCCTTTTTTGAGAGTCACGCGGAAAATTACGGAGAAGCGTACCGTCAGGAATGACGGTGCTACCGAGGAAGTTTGACGACGCTCAGTGAATCTTCCTCATTAGCAGGCATTGGTGGGTCGAGGCCCACCCAACATAAGACTTGATACGACATGGCTGGAAAACGAGATTTCTACGAAGTCCTTGAAATCGAACGGACGTCGACGGTTGAGGAAATCAAAAAGGCTTACCGCAAGGTGGCGTTGAAGAATCACCCGGACCGCAATCCGGGGGATGAAGAGGCGATCCGACGCTTTAAAGAAGCCTCGGAAGCGTATGACGTTCTGGGTGACCCGGATAAGAAGGCTCGCTATGACCGGTATGGGCATGCGGGACTGGGGGCTGGCGCTGCTGGCGGCGGATTCCAGGATGTTTCGGATATCTTCGACGCATTCGGTGATCTGTTCGAGGGCTTTGGACTGGGCGGTGGACGTCGCCGAGGTGGCGGCGGGACGCGTGTGCGTCGAGGGGATAACCTCAAGACCTCCGTCACGATTGATATGCTCGAAGCGTATCGCGGCGTGACCAAGACCGTCAAAATCAAGCGACACAAAGCCTGCAAGACCTGTAGCGGAACGGGAGCCAAGCCTGGCACGAGTCCGGTCACTTGTGATTACTGTGGCGGGCGTGGGCAGGTCGTGCAGTCGCAGGGCTTCTTCCGGTTGCAGACCGTTTGTCCGGCCTGCCAGGGGGAAGGCAAAGTCGTTCGCGATAAATGTGTGGACTGCAGCGGTTCGGGAATGGATATCGAATCACAGACACTCGAAGTCAAGATTCCTGCGGGGATCGACAACGGCATGCAGATGTGTCTGCGTGGCGAGGGAGATATCGGGCCGGAGAACGGGCCACGGGGCGATCTTTATATCGATGTCAATGTGAAGCCTCACCCGCTGTTTGAACGCGAAGGGCTGCACCTGATCTGTCGGGTTCCGATTACGTTCACGCAGGCCGCGCTCGGGACGGAAATCGAGATCCCTGCGCTGAGTGGTCCGGAAACTTTGAAGATTCCGAGTGGCACTCAGCCAGGGGAAGTCTTCAAAATGAGACATAAGGGTATGACCGATCCGAGCGGACGTTCCAGCAGCATTGGTGACCTGCATGTGATGATTCAGGTGGAGGTACCCAAGAAGCTCGATAAGGAGCAGGAGAAGCTGCTGCGGAAACTCGCTGAGCATGAGCAGGCGAATGTCAGTCCGCATCGGAAATCGTTTTTTGAGAAGATCGCAGAGGCGATTTCCGGGCAGGCGGGCTCGGAGGACTAGGTTCTCGACCGCCATTGAAGACAGAAAACGAACCACGGATGAACACAGATAGACACGGATCAGGGGGAGTCATGAGGTTTGAGTCGTGAGTCATGCGGAACAGCCACAAGGGCGTTTGTTCCTCATGTTTACTTAGGCGCAATTCAAGATTCTCTCATCAGTGTTGATCTGTGTGCATCCGTGGTTCCTCTCCCCCTCTCGGGACGCATTGTTACTCGAGGGTATTGATCAATTACTAGTAGCACGAGGTGTGATATGGACGATACGAATCAGTCGGCACAGAATCCGGATGAGATCAATCTGGGGACTGACGAAGCGGGGATGGAATCGACGATGGAGTTCAATCCGGTCGAGAAACTGCTCAAGGAGAAGTCTGAGCTGGAAGATCGTCTGCTGCGGACGCATGCGGAGTCGGAGAATATTCGACGTCGTCTGCGCAAGGAAATGGACGATGCCCGGAAGTATCAGAACCTCGATTTTGCGCGAGGCGTGCTGCCGATTGTCGATAATCTGACGCGGGCAGTGGGCGCAGCAGAGAACAATGCCTCGATGGAGCAACTGCTGACCGGCGTGAAGATGGTGCTCAAGCAGTTTGAGGACATTCTCAGTCAGTATCAGATTACGCCGATTGCTTCTGTCGGTCAGAAGTTTGACCCGAACATTCACGAAGCGATTTCGATGCAGCCGAGTGTCGATCTGGAGCCGAATACGGTGATGCAGGTGGTGGAGAATGGGTACCAGCTGCATGATCGGGTGATTCGCCCGGCGAAGGTGATTGTGAGTACGCCGGTGGCGTCTTGAGAGGGTTGAGTCGTGAGGGCTCGGCATTGGACTTTTTACTGAGTATGATTGTGGATGGTGACGGGTCTTGTGAGCTTTGCTCACCCAGCCATGAACGGCTGGGCCCCCCTGAAGAGGGGAGAGAATTCCTCACGTTTAATGACACATCAGAGCGTAATATAGCCTAGCGTTCACCCTTATCCGTTGTCGAAGCGCCGACACCTTCTCCCCTCAAGGGAGAAGGAACCAAATCCCGCTCCCCTCAAAGGGAGAAGGGGCAGTGAGTTTCTTCCTTCGGTCGAGACAAGTTCAATTTGCCTTTTCATTTGACTGAGAATTGAAGATGCCGACATACGATTATAAATGCAAAGCTTGTGAGAATGTGTGGGAAGAGTTTCAGTCGATTACGGCTGAGCCGACGAAGGTCTGTCCGAAGTGCAAGAAGAAGAAAGCGGAGCGGGTCATCAGTGGGGGTGGCGGGCTGATCTTTAAGGGGTCGGGGTTTTATATTACGGATTATCGCAGCGACTCTTACAAGAAGAGTGCGGATGCGGATAAGGGGTCTTCGTCGGGCGGGGCGAGTAAGCCGGAAGGGAAGTCAGAGAGTAAGCCTTCGAAATCGGAGTGATCGGGGCGCGGGATACCAGGGCCGTCTCAAGAGGTTGTTTTGGAGTTTTTGACGTACTCACACCGGTTATTATGATTGACTGCACAAGGGACAGGGGGTTGACACCCCCCGCTCGCCTGGGAGACAGAAGATGATTAGTCCGCGGTTATGTCCGGTTTGTGAGAAGCCGTTGGGGCCGGAGGTGACGAGCGAGTCGGGGTGTTTTCCGTTTTGCTCTCGTCGGTGTCAGCAGATTGATTTGCTGAGATGGAGTCAGGGGAAGTATGCAATTGTGGAACCGTTGAGTCCGGATCAGGTGATGGAGCAGCTGGACAAAGAGGGTGGTAAGGAGTTGGAGGGATGGGAAGAGTAGCAGTGCTGACGAGATGTTGCCTGCTATTGATCAAGTATTTCACGCGAACGCTTACCTGATACTCATCCTTATCTGTCAGCGAAGCGCTGACACCTTCTCCCACCAAGGGAGAAGAAACGAGGTGCGATCGATATTCAATTCGCAGAGTTCCCTCATCCGTCGGCGAAGCGCCGACACCTTCTCCCCGGGGGAGAAGGGCGAAAGCTGCTCCTCGAGGGAGAAGGGAGTTGGAATCAGAAACTTGACTGGCATTGTCAGTGGGTGTCTGGTTGGCTTATGATTTCCGTTTCGATTCAAGATTCACCCGTTGCGGGCGAATTGTCGAAATATAACTCTCCTGCCTATTTCCCGCCCACCGGATAGACTCGCACGTATGAGTTCAGCCCCTCCGACGACGACTGCCCCTGATGTGAAAGCCAACGTGGCTGTGAAACGCGATCAAAAAGTTCCGGTCGTTGCGCTGAAGAATCCTCTGATTGCGGGCGTATTAGCGTATCTGATTCCCGGTGCAGGGCATTTTTATCAGGGACGGATGTTCAAAGCGGTTTTGTACTTTGTCTGTATTCTCTCCACCTTTGGGTTCGGCGTGAGTATTGGCGAAGGACGTCCGGTTTACATGTATTACTACAACCGGGTCGATGATGGTCGCGAGCAAGAAATCTTCATGGAAGTGCCAGCCGATATCATCGTGCAGGACGACGTGCAGGCGAATGGTTCGCGTCGGTTCAGTCAGCGTTTGCTCAATTATGGGTACCTCGCCCAGGTGATGGTGGGGCTGCCGGCGCTTCCGGGATATTTTCAGACCTCTCGCTATCATCCTGAGAATGCGGCCGAATGGGCAGCTTCTCTGGAGAAAGGATACGAAGGGGATTTCGAGGGCGAGTTGGCGGGTTTCCGCGAGAATGACAAGGCGATCCAATACCCTGCCAAGGGACGGTTGGCCTTGAAGTTTGCCAATGCTGACGTGGAATCGATTGTCGGGACGTTTAATGGTTCGGTCACGATTGATGGTCGTGACGAGCCGGTGGTGTTGGAACTTGGGCATCAGGTCAATCTGGGCGTGCCGGTCTTTGCGGATCCTCGTCGTGGCGTGATTGCAGGTGTGACCAATCCGGAACTTCTCAAGCTGGCGACGGCTCAGCTGCACGGCTCGACGCCGCGTGCGTTCAAGGACTGGTATGGAGTTCCCATCGAAGACGCGACGCTGCAGGTGTTGAATCAGAACCTGGGAAAAAACTGGGAACTGTCGATGGTGTTTACGTGGATCGCGGGCCTGCTGAATATTCTGGCGATCTGGGATGCGGTCGAAGGGCCTGCGTATGGACGTGGCGATGAACAAGACGAAGACGAACAACCAGCGGGCGGTCCTGAACCGTCGGTCGCTTGAAGGGAATCCGACATGAATGTGACGTTTTATTTGCCGCCACTCGCGCTGGCGATCAGTCTGGTTTACTCGGCTAGTCGGTATGAGTTGCCGGCGAAGATTCTGTCGAAGTCGATGGCATTGTTTTTCCAGATCATGGTGTTCATGGGGCTGGTGATGGGGGTGTTGTATTTTCTGTCTTATGCGCTGTAGGGAAGATTGAACCGCGGGTGGACGCAGATAAGAGAGAAGCCGAGTTGGGGTGCACGTCGGCTTTTTTTCGTTGAGCTGAAGACTTTGCCTTGAGCTGGTTGAGCAATGCTGGCGTGCTGATGCCTAGAGCTCACCC
>SXPC01000228.1 GCA_005778225.1 Planctomyces sp.
AGACGATGAGCATCGGCGGCTGGTGCTTGCGGAAGTACTCTTGCCACTGCGGATAGAGGGGCGGGTTGCTGCCGTAGCTGAGGAACATGTCGAGTTGGATTTCTGCGTTACCGGGTCGATCAAGGAGGAACTGGTCGTGAGCGGGGCCATCGGGGCTGACGAGTTCTGGATTTTTGACGCCGTGGGTGTATTGCCACTTGGTGGCATCGTAGGTCAGGAGAGCTCGAAGTGCGTTTCGTTTTTCCAGGCTGTTGGGTTCTTTCCAATAGGCTTTGACGGGCTCCCAGAATTCATTGTCGAGGCCTTCGTCATAGGCATTTCCGTTTTGCACGATGATTGCTGTGATTCGGTCAGGATGTGCTGAGGCCAAACGATATCCGACGGGTGCACCGTAGTCCTGCACGTAGAGCGCGTACTTGGTGAGGCCGACCTTCTGGGTGAACTCGTCGATGACCTTGGCGAGGTTGTCGAAGGTGTAAGTGAACTTGTCGTGAGACGGCATGGAGCTATGCCCGTAGCCTGGGTAATCGGGGGCTATGACTCGATAGTTCTCTCCCAGAACAGGGATCAAGTTGCGGAACATCTGCGAACTCGTGGGGAAGCCGTGCAGCAGCAGGACAGCGGGGGCGTCTTTGGGGCCGGCTTCGCGGTAGAAGATGTCGAGGTCGCCGACCTGGATGGTTTTGTGAAGCACTTCGACAGGTTCTTGTGCCGTCGTGTGCGAGGCGCTCGTCAGCGATGTGAAGATCGCCAGAAGAGAATAAATCAGAGTTCGCGTCGTCAAGGGGGGCATTGTGATTCTCCGGGGAAAGTCATCGTCGGGTGTTTGTTGCGGTCTGAAAATATGAGAACGGTCTGGCCAAATTGGCTGTTTTTCGGCTTGGGCATACAGGTAGGACTGTGATTCGAGTCCAACCTTACAGCGGGAAATCCGTTCACAGCGAGTATGCTAACTCAAAGTAGAAAGCACTGCGCAAACTTTTGATACCTGCTGGCGAATTGATGCAAAGAAGTTCCGGCTGGCGAGTAACCCTCTCTTATCTTACGCTACCTCCACTTCCCCTCTCTCATTCAAGGACTTTCGATGCATCGCGAAACTCGTCTCCAGGCCGGTATTCTTCTTGTCAGCTTGCCGACTGTTGTCTACGGCGGGACGGCGATCATGGAGATGTTGATCAATGACCCGGCTTACACCGCCAATCCCCTGCGTCAAGCTCTTTGGCGAGCCGGTCACGGGCATGCTGGTATGTTACTCACTCTTGCGCTTGTTGCGCTGCTGTATGTCGATGGGGCGAATCTTTCGGAACGATGGAAGCAGTTTGTGCGGGTCTCGGTTCCGCTTTCTGTTCTGTTCTTTCCTCTGGCTTTTTTTCTCTCGGTTCTCTCCCCGACAGCGACCAAGCCTAACGGGATGATTTACTTCGCTTATGTCGGTTCGACGTTGTTGTTCTCGGGGCTTCTGGTCCTGGGGATTGGTTACCTGCGTGGTTTGAACAAGTCGCCGGGGAGTGGTTCTTCGTTAGGTGGAGAGGGTGTGGGAAGTGGGGGTGAGTGATAGGTAGGTAAAGTCTGGTACGGCTGAGCCCCTTGCGCGGCGGGAGTTTCGCAATCCACTCTGTTGCAAGCATGCGAAGTAACGCATGACAGGCGGCTCGGACGGAGCCTCGCCCTCGCAGCGGGGCCTTAACAGGATCCAGATGAAGTGCCCTTATGTGGTTTGTCTTGCATGCGGTTGGAAGTTGATTGGATTTATGGTGATGTCGTCATGCATTCGGACACATAAAGCTGCCCGAAGGATGTTGATTTGTTTTTGCACTTCTGTGCGCTCTTTTGGGTAAGGAGGAGTGAGTTTTCGAGAATTAGTGTGAATAAAAAGCGAAGACGCTTCTTCAAATATTTTCGAAGGCAGGTGGTGTATGTATCTTTCTAATTCGTTAGCTGCGACATGGTATGGTCGCTGGAAAAACTCTCTTAACTGCTCTGCAGTTTCCGCTTTTCTCTTCACTGCAACTCATTCTTCTCAGTACTGGAAAAACATGAAGCTTCTGTCTGGCAGGCTGTCGGAGCGTCGCAATGGTTTTACTCTTATCGAGCTTCTGGTTGTGATCGCTATTATTGCGGTGTTAGTCGCCATTTTGCTTCCAGCTGTGCAACAGGCTCGTGAAGCCGCACGACGCAGCAGCTGCAAAAACAATCTCAAGCAGCTGGGATTGGCGATGCACAACTTTCACGATGTCCATGGTGCGTTTCCTGTTGGAGCTACGGACGACGACATGAACAACTGGGGATGGGGTGTTTACCTACTGCCCTACCTGGAACAAGGGAACCTTTACGATCGATTGAACAGCCGGGCTGCGTCGAATGTTCCTCCCGCTTTTCTCGTCTTCAGGTCCGGTACTCACGCCAACGTGGATACTTACGACAGTACGACCAGCACGACGAACCCGACTGCTGTCGTCAATGCGAATACTGGCAGCGATATCCCCGGACAAGGGGTTGCGACGCAGACGCTTTCGGTTTTCAACTGCCCCAGTGATACGCTCCCTTCTCACGAAGACAACGGCTTTGCGAAAAGCAATTATCTTGGTTGTATGGGATCGAACTATGGCGGAAATGCTCCGAATATGCCGAATGCATTTCCCTGGGACACCGGAGTCCAAGGCGGACAATCTCCCAACCAGTTAGGCCAGAACTATCAGGGACGCTCCATGAACGGCGTTTTCTCGATGGACGGCAACAACACCGAAACCTTCATGTGGGGCTTCCGCGATATCACCGACGGGACCAGTAACACGATTGCGATTGGAGAAGTCAGTATTTCCGAACACGTGACCGAAACCAATGTCGGCGACACACGCTTCCCTATCTGGGCGGGAAGCAATGGTTTCTGTTGTGCGATGCGTCGAATTGGTGGTGCTCTTCGAATGGCAAACAGCCAGTTCTACATCAATCGACGTGTTGGTGATGCATCTGACCAGAGCTTTGGCAGCCGTCACAAAGGGGGCGCTCAGTTTGTGTTTGTCGATGGTTCTGTTCACTTCATCAGCGAAAACATCAGCACAGACATTTATAGCTATCTGGCTGGTCGAAATGACGGCAATGTTGCGTCGGTCGACTTCTAAAAGCTTGGTGTTTCTGAAACGAGCGGGGAGTGTCTGCTCCCCTCTTTTTTCGTCTGTCATCTTTGCATGATTTGGTCTTGATTTTCCCGCCTCCCGTTTCTCCCGTCTCTTACTTACCTAGTTTTTTCTTCTGAAGGTGTCTGACGAATGTTTCATCGATCGAACACAGTCAACGTCAATTCACATCCAACTGCCGGTGCATTTGCCTGGTGGTCTGTTCTGACTCTGACCTGCATGATCACCCTCGGTTGTGGTGGTGGAGATTTCGATACCGCTGCGGTTCGCGGAACCATCACTTATGAAGGTAAGCCAGTCACAGAGGGGACCATTGACTTCCTGCCAGTTCCGGGGACTGGTGAGAAGATGCAAGGCAAACCATCGAGCGCTAAAATATCTGCGGATGGAACATTCATCGGCAGTACCTATGAGGATCGCGATGGTGTGATTCCTGGTATGAAACGCATCACTTACAGTGCACCACTTCCAGAAGATTCACGCGAGTCGGTCAATTCGAAGCCGAGTCCATTTGCGGGCCTTGTGATTGAGCCGAGCGAAATTGAAATCGTCAAAGGCAAGAATGATCTGGCTTTCACTTTGAAGAAGCCGTAGATCGTTGGACGGGGCGTAACGCTTATCGGTAACACGCAGGGAGATGAATCGTCATCTCCCTGTTTTTATTTTTGGCAGGTGTGAAAAGCGACTCGACTTTCCGACGCTCAACTTCTACTTTCAGTTCCACGATTCCCGCACAGTAAGATGGTGGCGGGGTGCAATCCGGGTTCAGAATTCTTTAGCGTGACTGTCGATTGTTTAACAGATGCGTGCAATAAGTCTTCAATCGAAATCCCATGTCTATGGGTTTCCATCAACATCTCTCTGTCTTCTGAGAGATTCAATAAATGAAAAACTCATTCCTCAATCTTTTCGAATCTCGCATTTTTATCTATGAATTCCCCGACAAGTTATCCGCACATTGACAAACCTGATCGCAAGCAGCATTCATGAAATCCCGTCAGGCCAAACGTCGCTTTACCGTTCGTCTCGATACCCTACTGGCAAAGATGACAAGCGAAGTCGAGTCCCGCGAAATGGACTACCGATGCATCTCCCTTAATCTTGCAATCAATGAAGCTCTGAAATTCTATCGCGACGAACGAGCGACTGACTGCTCAATTGAAAACGATGGCGACATGCTCTTGGTTCAATGGGGACCCACTCCGGAAAACTGGGAAATTGATGCGCTAGACGAAAGTCTGTTTGGCTTTGAACTCACCAGGCAATTCATCAAACCCGGCTTTTGGGAAGATGCCATGTTCCAGTTGAGATTCACATATTGCTACGAAATGGACGAAGCTTTGAAAGAGATAACAAGTCGCAACAAGTGGTGCAGAGAACCCGACCGAAAGTCTCTTGCAGAATTCGCTAGCTTCATCAAAAGCTCCGAGGCCTATGCTGCGGTCGTCAAGAGAACACCAGTGAGAGTAAGCCTCGTTTTCGACTGCGTAGATTAGCTAAATCCACGGCCACCGCTTAGTGAACATGGCTTCCCAATCACTCCAGCTCGATGACGAGGTCGTCGCTGGGCCATTGGCCGGCGTTGGCGATGCGATCTGCTCCCCATGATGTGAGTTGGGCTTTTCCGTTGGGGAGTTTTTGATAGCCGAACATCTCGTTGGAATGGGTATCGAGCGGGATGGTTTTCAGAATTGATGGGCTTAGATCGGCCAGCTGGTTGGGAAATTCGTTTTCGGCTTTCTGATAGGCGACCAGGGCCAAGGCAACGATCATGAAGTCTCGACGGACGCTGCCGCGGTTGTCGGTGTGAACGCGTTGCCAGATATTGGTTTTCAGTGATCTGGCTACTGATTCGCCGATCCATTTACTTGCTGCCTCTGGGTCCTTCATCAGTGCATCGTTGAGTTTTGTCTCGTCAGACTCGGCTGATTCTTTCCAGAAGGTTGCTTCCTGATTGAGTCGATCAATTTCGCGCATTTGCTTTTCGCGATCTGTGAGCAACATGGCGTTGACGGTCTCGTCTTGAATCTCATCGGCTCTCTTGATCGCAAGATCCCAGTTGATTTTTGCAGCTCGCAGTTTGGAGAGGTCTTCGAGATGAAGTGAGGCATCCCAGTCGAAGAATCCGTGCATGGCATCGTCATTGTCGCGCAGGAGTTCGATTTCCTGGCGCACGATGAATCGCTCCCCGACATCGGCGGCGACCGATGATTTTGGCATTGGTGGCAAGGCCTGCAGGATTGCGGCGTACTCCCTGGCCTCAGCTTCTGTCAGGAGTCCACTTCTGAGCATCTCCAACTCGCCACGAAAGGCATTGGAGTCGACCCAGTGTGCCTTGGCCATCGAGACATCCATGGGTGATCCATTCGCCAGCAGGAGAGCGAGTTTGTGTCCGGCGATCAGATCTCTGGTGGCGTCTGCAAAGTCGCCTTCGGTCAGTCGAGACATCGCGCGAATCGCCAGACACTGAGACAGATAGGGAAGCCGGTACTCTATTGCGAACGAAGGACTCATCAAACTCGGCGGCTGATCTTCGGACAAGAGGGGCGCGTAGTAGGCGGGCAAATCGGCGATTCTGGTTACTCGATCGAGCTGAGCTTTATTGACATCGAAATACTCGGCCAGAATTGGGTAGTCTTTGGACTTCCATGGTTTGGCGGCTGCATCATGAAATTCGACGGCCAGTTTTTCGATGAATTTGTCCTGGCTTTTTTCATTCTCCGGGTGCTTCATCTTGGCGAAGTCCCGCATGTAAATCAGACGTGGCAGTTCAGGGTCAAGGGCTTCGATTCCCAGCATTTCCAGAGAGGGCTCTCTGAGGTTTTCGACGAGTACCCCTTTGCCAAACAGTTGCACGAGATGCACAACCGCGTTGTCGGCTGGTTTGATCCCTTTGCTCATGCGGGCATTCAACTCGCGCATCGCGCCGGTCACATTCTCGGGAATTGTGGGCGATCCCAACTTCATCCCGGACGTCACCAGCCCTTCATCGGCCTGTCCTCCGGCAGCCAGCAGGTCGAGTGTGACCAGCATCAGGACCAGACAAACAACTCGCCATGCCGCAGATCGTCGTGAAATCATGAAGTGCTGCCAATTTGCTAAGGAGATCGATCGTTTGAATACGCAGTCGTGAGCCGATGGGCTTGCGATGGTGGTCTTTAAGATACACCAAATCGAACACCATAAGCCATCGATTCGGTACGCAACTAACGGAGTTGTATTCCATCTTTTCTTCGAGGAGGGACTTGCTGTCATGTCGGTTCCCACGTTCTTTGCCTCGTCGTTACCGAGATTTTCCACAGTACCTTGGGGATATTGCTCTCCCGGTTGATCGGGCTTCTCTGTCCGCCAGTTGCATGAGATGGATGCGGAAACAGTCCAATCTCTGGTGTGAAATCAGCCCTGTGTACGCCACGATTCATGCCAGTCAAATCCCGGAAAAACACGTGAAAACTTGACTCTGCTCAATGCCCCGTCTGAAACTAGAGAGACACGCTTCGCTGCTCGTTCAAAAAGGAGTTTCGCCATGACCAACCCGGATGGATTAAAACCAGGTAACAAAGTCCCTGCTTCAGGTCAGTATCAGCAAATCGGCCCACGAGGCAAAAAGGGACACGAGGTGACTTCCGTTAAGGGTAAATCTTTTCCGCCGACGACGGCTCCTGGCTCGACTTACAAGCTGGTTGATAAGACGAAGAACAAATCGGGTGAGGTGTGACTTGTGAAAGGCTCTCTATCGAGAGCCTTTTTTAATTGCGCACTATTCAATCAAACGCTACGAAACAGTGCATGAAAAATCTGATCGCGTCATGACAAGCCTCGAAGCCGCATGGTGGTTCGCTCCGGGACTTCTGATTAACATCTACTCAACGTTCATTCGTTCAAGTGAGACGCGATCATTCTACGCTTCTGCTGCTATTCGTTATGACAGTAGCAGCAAGCAACCTCATGTTATTCCTAATTTCTCAATGCCCACCTGGTCTCTCAAGCACTTTCATGATCTGACGCCGCGCGAGCTGTATGCGATTCTGGCGCTGCGTATGGACATCTTCATTATTGAGCAGGCTTGTCTGTACCAGGATATTGATGGGAAGGACCTTCCCTGCCTTCACCTCATGGCGTGGAATGATGATCAAACGCTTGCTGCGAGTGCTCGAATTGTTCCGCCGGGGGTTACGTTTGACGAGCCATCGATCGCACGGGTTACTGTTGCGCGGCGCGATCGAGGGACGGGTTTGGGGCGTGAGCTCATGCTGCGAGCCATTAAGGAGTGCGTTCGCCTTTACCCTCATCTGGCGATTCAGATTGGGGCTCAGCTTTACCTGCGAGACTTCTACAGTTCTCTGGGTTTCCGTCCGGTGGGTGAGATCTACAACGAAGACGGCATTCCCCATCTTCACATGATTCGCCCTGCGAGTTGAGCTGGGGTTGTGGAATTCGTCGCTGAATAAAGTCGTCGTTTGAGAGAAAATTCGACGAGCTACTGGGCTGCGGTTACATCGGGGCGAAGTTTTTTGGCGTCGCGCAGGTAGATGTGTTTCATCTCGGATAAAGACTTCTCGGTGTTCACGTGCAGAAGAATTCGGATACATCGGGGCATTGCGCCGGGGACTGGGATCTCCGTGCAGCACAGGAGCGGGACTTCCTTAAGGCCGAGGACGCGAGCAGACTCAGCCGGGAATGCGGCGTTCAGGTCCAGGGTCGTGGTGAAGATGCAGGAGATCAGGTCGTCGAACGTCTCGATTCCGTTGGCGTCGAAAATCGCCTTCAGCAGTTCCGTCGTGGCGGACAGAATCTCGGCGGAAGTGTTTTCGGTGACAGTTGTTGCGCCGCGAATTCCACGTACTGACATGACGGGTTCAAATCCTGATAGTGAGAAGGTTGTCGGACGGTGTGATTGTGGACGTTTTGAGCAAAATTTTCCAGCTTAAGCGTCGAATCGGTTGAAAGCCGCGATTCCTATTGCCCGATGGGACGGATTTGCCGTACATTTCTGTTTGAGTATGGCCTGAGGTTCTCGGTGGAGCTGACGCCTGCTTTTCGTTTCATCGATGAAGCGAATACCCCCCAATTATCGATCGGCCGGAAAGGACTCCGTGCATGTCAGTCGCAGTTTCTCACTTCGCGACGCAATTCAATGCGACTTTGATCCCGGGCTCTGTGGGAGCTGCGGATCAACTGTCGATCAGCAATCTGGCGTCGCTGGATCATGTCCAGGCTGGTGAACTGACCTATGCTGACAACGCTGACAAGATCGCTCAGCTGGCTGCATCCAAGGCAACGGCTGCTTTCGTTCCGAAGAAAATCGCGGCTCAGCTGACCTCGTATACGGGCGGCCCGATCCTGATGCTGGTGGACCAGCCACAGGCTTGCTTCCTTGCGGTCCTTAAGGAGTTCCGCCCTCAACATACTTCTGAGATGGCGGGGATTGATCCTCGTGGCATTATTTCGAACACGGCCAAACTCGGTGCTGATTGCATGATCTACCCGGGCGTCTTCATCGACGCTCATGCGGTTATTGGTGATCGCTGCGTTCTTTATCCCGGTGTGACGATTGGACCCGGGTGTGTTCTAGGTGACGACGTGATTTTGTATCCGCAGGTTGTTCTTTATGCGGGTACGCAGCTTGGTCATCGCGTAATCATTCATGCCAATGCGGTTATTGGTGCGGATGGCTTTGGTTATCGCTTCGAGCAAGGACGGTTTGAAAAACTGCCTCATTATGGCAAGGTCCGCGTGGAAGACGATGTTGAGATCGGTGCATGTACGACGATCGACCGCGCGATGATCAGCGAAACAGTTATTGGCCAGGGAACCAAGCTCGATAACCTCGTCATGATTGGCCACAACTGCCAGATCGGGCAGCATAATGTTTATGCTTCGCAAGTCGGCCTTGCGGGGTCGATCACCACTGGCAACTACGTTCGCATGGGCGGCCAGGCTGGGTTGAAAGATCACCTGAAGATCGGGCACGGATCTGCCCTCGCCTCTCGATCGGGGCTGATGCACGATATTCCGGATGGGGAGACCTTTATCGGCCTGCCTGCTGGTCCTGAACGGGAGCAGAAGAAAGTCCTCATGCTTGTGCAGCGTCTTCCGGAGATGCGAGACCAGCTGAAGGCAATGACCAAGCAGGTCGAATCTCTGACACAGCAGATCGCTGCTTTGACCTCAGCCAGTTTGACCCCAAACAGTGGGTCGACGGATGCTGAATCGATTTCCATGCGAAAGGCGGGTTAAGCGAATCATCATCGTTTCCTGAGCAACAACGGGCCATGTTGAAACTAGTGACTGAACCTGAACTGATCAAACTCGCTCCTCCAGCCAAAATTGGTTTGCTGGCCGGGGCGGGGAGCTTTCCTATTACCTTCGCGAAAGCTGCGCAGGCGCAGGGGTTTCGTGTGCACACGTACGGCGTCGATGGCATGGCCAGCGATGAGCTACTTTCCCTCAGCGACAAAATGCGGTTTGGGCCGCTGGCACAACTGGGGCGCAGCATCCGTTTCTTCAAGCGGCATAACGTCGAACACGTCGTCATGGCGGGTAAGATCGAAAAGACGGTTCTTTTTGATCCGTGGCGCATCTTCAAGTTGCTGCCGGACTGGCGGACGACTCAGATGTGGTTCAATCTTGCGACCCAGAATAAAAAAGACGACACCATCCTCCTGGCCGTCATCCGTGAATTCGAAAAAGACGGCATCCGTTTTGGCTCTGCACTTGATTATTGCCCGGAGATTCTCGTGTCACACGGCTTTCTGACTCAGCGCAAACCGACCTCTGCCCAGTGGAAGGACATCGCCTTCGGGTGGGAACTTGCCAAAGAAATGGGGCGTCTCGACGTCGGCCAGACGGTCGTTGTTAATGATCAGGCTGCGATTGCGATCGAAGCGATCGAAGGGACTGACAAAGCGATTCGACGCGCGGGCGAACTTTGCCGACGTGGCGGATTTACGGTCGTCAAAGTTGCCAAGCCTCAGCAGGACATGCGTTTCGATGTTCCGACGATTGGGCTGAACACGATTCATACGATCCACGAGGCAGGGGGCAAAGTCCTTGCTGTGGAAGCTGCCAAGACGATTCTCCTTGATGAACCTGAAGTGCTGAAACTTGCGGACCGGTTGGGGATCACGATCGTTGCGCTGCATGCGGATGAGATTCAACTCAAGATCGCTGCGTGAGGCTTTTGCAGGTGGGGGCCTCTGTCGATGCTTGCCGACGTGCTTGTCGCGGATTTGAGAACGAGCTGTGATGCCTGCAGAGCACTGGCACAGCCAGTGGCACCCGGCGGATGAGATACAGCTTAGACGCAGTCTTCTAATTCCTTGTAGGGTGCTGGTGAGGCTTTGCGAACCGCACCAATTGTGCGAATGAATGTCGTTTTGGTGCGGTTCGAAGACTCACCAGCACCCTACATTTCGCGCAAAACATCAATGAGAAGACTCGCTCTTAGATCGCCGCTTGAGACATTCGACTACGGCTGCCATGGTTTTTCGGTTTGAGCTTCTTTCTGTTTGAGTAGTCGGGCGTCGGCGTCGGACATCCAGTTGCCGAGTTCCTGGTAGAGTAAGTTCGAGACATCTGGTTGCTGTGAGGCGAGGTTTTTTTGTTCGGAGAGGTCCTGGCTGAGGTCGTAAAGTTCGCGGTTGCCGTTTTCGAGATTGACGAGCAGCTTCCAGTTGCCTTTGCGAATGACTGAACAGGGGAAGCCGCCTTGATTGGCGTAGTGTGGGTAATGCCAGAAGAGGGAGCGTTCTTTGGCAGCTGGTGATTGAGTCAGTGAGGGGACGAAGGAAACGCCGTCGATGTGCTGCTCTGGTTTTGGCTGGGCTCCGATTACTTCCAGGACTGTGGGGTACAGGTCGGTCGAGACGATGGGTGTGTGGCTCGTTGATCCTGGTTTTGTTTTGCCTGGCCAGCGGACGATCCTGGGGACGCGGATACCGCCTTCATAACCCCAGCCTTTGCCGCCGCGAAGTGGCAGGTTCGAAGTGGGTTGGCCTTCTGCTGTTGAGAGTCCGCCGTTGTCTGAGGTGAAGACGATGAGTGTGTTATCTGCGAGGCCTGCGTCGTCGAGGGACTTCATGACTGTGCCGACAGCTGTGTCCATGGCTTCGACCATGGCGGCATAGGTGGCATGTTGTTGAACGAGTCGGACTGTTCTCGGATTTTCTGTCGTCACGAAATACTGTGACTCGGGCCCGAAGAGTTGGTCGTCGGTGAGTTGCTTGTTGGCGATGCCGAGTTTCTCGGCTTTCTCCTGGTACTTTGTGATGAGTTCTTGAGGTGCCTGAAGTGGAACGTGGACGTCGTACATGCAGTAATAGAGGAGGAAGGGTTTGTCGTGAGGAGAGGCGATGAACTTCGAGGCTTCGCTGGCGAGGCGAGCTGAGAGGTATTCCCCTTTGGGGCCATTGGTCAGCTTGGGGTTATTATAGGGTGAGAAGTACGATTTGGGGGCTCCTGCACGGAAGCCGCCGATGTTGAGGTTGAAGCCTTGTTTTTCGGGGTAGTATGCTTCGTCAGGCCCGAGATGCCATTTGCCGATGAAGCAGGTTTGGTAGCCATTTTCCTGAACAGCTTCTGCGAGCGTGACTTCTGCGAGCGGCATGGCTTCCTGGAAATCGGCTGGTTGAAAGCGTTCGATGCGATGACCGCCGAAGTAGTTGGTCGTTGCTGCGCGTACGGGATGGCGGCCGGTCATCAGGCTGTAGCGGGTTGGTGAGCAGACGGGACAGGCGGCGTAGCCCTGGGTGAAGCGCATGCCGGTTTCGGCGAGTTTGTTGAGGTTGGGGGTTTCGTAGAAGGACTCGGGATTGTTCGGCTGGATGTCCATGTAGCCGAGGTCATCGATGACGATCACGACGATGTTTGGTTTGAGCTCATCTGCATTGAGCGTCAATGACGTGAGTCCTATGCAGGCGAACGCGAGCAGGTAAGAGATGCGCATCGTAACCCTCTCATGTTTAGGGGATTCACCACAAAGGCACTAAGAACACAAAGTGTCACGAAGCAAGAGCAAGGATTCGATAGCGGGTAAGTCAGGAGACCATCAAATGATTCACCAATGGTTGTATCATCTGTGTTCTGGCTTTGTGAGTCTTCGTGTTCCTTGTGTGTTTGTGGTTAACTCTTCTGATCTCTTCAGCATGACGCAATGCGTTCGATGAGTGAAGTCAAAATGGGAAGTTGATCTGTTTGTCAAGCGGAGATTGGTTGGTGAGTTGAGAGATTCCATGTTGTTGAAAAACACAAGAGAATCCCGATTGCATGAATGTCAGATGCGTTTATCATCCTTTCATCCTGGTGATGACATCGTGAGTCGAATGCGCTCCGACTGACTGAAGTCTACGTCACCAGTTCAGCGGTTTCTTGAATGCACACATCTCGAGTCATCTCACCATGTCGCGTAAGAAAATCGAAACCGTTTCCTTCTTGAGTTGTTCGTTCGTTAGTTGTCTGGCTGGTTATCACGACCTGGTCAGTCACTGTCGTCCGTTTGTCTTCGACAACTGAGTTCGTTTGTTGTTTGAAGCCTTTCGTTCGGCCTACTTCGTCAACTTGAGTTCTTAACAGGATCACCTGTGATCAATCGATTGCCTGTTGCGACTGAGAGCGGGTTTTATGAACTCGATCTTTGGAAAGACTGCCAGCGGCAACAAACGGCTGTTGACCGTCAGGTTCGGAGTCACTCGGCTCTGCCACGGATGTCGATCAATCGCCATCCGCGCACGATTGGCTCGCTGTCACAGTACTTCTCCGAGATCCAGCGCTGTGGAATCCCGGCGGTTGCGTTGTGGCGTTCTCAGTTGCAGGAGACCAAGCCTCAGATGCTGTTGTCGATGCTCGACCGGCATAACCTGGGCGTGTCCAGCCTTTCGATGACTGGTGCTTACAGTGGGTCTCACGGACATACTTATGACGATGCGGTCCGCGATTCCCGCGCGATGATCAACTATGCGGCCAAGCTGCAGGCGGATGTCGTCATCATTCGCACGGGGTCGCAGAATAATCACCTCATCAAGCACATGCATCGGCTTGTTTATCGCGGGCTGATGGAAGTCATTGATCAGGCGGATCATTTCGGAGTGAAGCTCGCGATCCAGCCGACGCATCCGATCATGACGAGAGACTGGTCCTGCTTAAACTCCCTGGACAACATTACGCGGCTGATCCAGCGGATCAACCATCCGCTCGTGGGGCTATCGGTCAGCAACTATCATCTCTCGGAAGAAATTCAGCTGGTCGACCGACTGCAGGCGATGATCCCTTATATCAAGCATGTGCAACTCAGTTCGCTGCCGAAGGTTTGTCACTGCGAAGTGAAGTGGTGTCTGCAGAGTAAAAAGCAGACGCCGATCGCGGAAATGGTTCGCATGCTTCATGATACTGGTTACAAGGGCTGGTTCGAGGTGATGCTCAGTCAGGCGTCGCGGCTTAACACGATGAAGTCTGACGACGGCTACCAGGGATGTCTGGACTGCTTTAACAGATTCTGGACAGAAGTGCTTTGACGCCTTATGCTTGACTAGTGGGTTTCTGGTAATCCTAAGAATCTTCACCACAGAGGTCACGGAGGAGCACAGAGTCACACAGGGAAGAATTGAAAAGAGATAGAGAATCTCTGTGAGCCGATGTGTAACCCTGTGTCCTGTGTAGTGAATTTTCTTTTGAGCTGAAAAGCCTTTTTCATCAATGCTTCTCTACACAGAATTTCTGTCTTTAAATGTCGACTCCATGGCTCAGCGTTAAGGATCTTGCCCAGCAGATTGGGCGAGATGCCCGCGATATCGAAAAACTCGTTCAACGTGGACGCATTCCTGGTCGCAAGATCAATGGGGAATGGCAGTTCCATCCGCAGGAAGTGACACGCTGGCTGGAGACTGAGATCCCCGAAGCGACTTCCAAGGAACTGACGGCGATCGAAGTCGGGCAGGCTCCGTCGGATGAAGTCGAACAGTTTCGGCTTACGAATTACCTGACGATCGACACGATTGCAGTTCCTCTCGAAGCGCGTACCAAGCGATCGGTCCTGGAGACATTGCTGGAAGTCGCGGGGCGGACCTGGCAGGTGTGGGCACCGGCTCGTGTGCTCGAAGCGATCATTGACCGGGAAAATGCCCTGCCGACGAACCTTGGCAACGGGATTGCGATTCCTCACCCTCGAAATCCGATGCCGGATGATCTGGGACAGACGGTGGTTTCGTTTGGGCGGACGTACTCTGCGGTTCCTTTTGGCGGAGGGGGGCAGACGATGCCGAGTCTGTTCTTTATGGTTCTGAGTCGCGATACGCCGACGCACTTGCGGATCCTGGCCCGATTGGGACGCATGATCCAGGTTGATGGCTTTATTGACACTCTGGGTGGGTTGGAAACGCCTGAGGAGGTCTTTGATTATCTTTCTTTGATTGATGCTAAGCTGGGTTAGCCGAAGTCGGGCAAGTGATCAAGGCTTGTCGAAATGGGATGTTTTCGTCTTCGCTGCCTGATGAGGCTTTTTTCCGGTGATCCCGTGGTTATGATAGAAATTGACTGATACTCGTTAAGAATGGATTGTTTCATGAGTATCGCGTTTTATTCGTCAACTTTTGATCGACTACCTCGGACATCATGACGACGCCAGCCAGTATTGAGCTTCCTGAGCCCCTCGATATTATCGCGGTCGGTGCACATCCGGACGATCTGGAAATCGCCTGCGGCGGTACGCTGGCTCAACTGGTCAAGCAAGGTTACCGCGTCGGCATGGTCGACCTGACCGATGGCGAACCAACGCCCGGCAGCAGCGGTCCTGAACAGCGCCTCGAAGAAGCCCGCAAAGCGGCGGAGATTCTCGGCGTGCATGAGCGCATCACGCTGACGCTGCCGAATCGGAAGCTGTTTGATTCGTTTGAGACCCGCGTCGAGCTTGCGAAGGTCTTCCGACGTTATCGGCCTTCGATGGTGCTGGGGATCCTTGAGAAGACGCCACTGGCGTCCCCGGATCACTGGCAGGCGATGCAGATCACTGATGCTGCGGTGTTTTATTCCCGGTTGTGCAAGTGGGACGATCAGTTTGATAATCTGCCGGTGCACCGTATCCGGTCGCTGACCTGGTATCCACTGGGATTCCGTCAGTCGGGAGCTGAGCAGGTGGGGACGAGTCAGGTGATCGCGGATATCTCCGATTGTCTTGATCAGAAGCTCGAAGCGATCAAAGCTTACGAGTCACAATTCAGTGGTGAGCGACTCGAGCAGGTGCTCACCACGGTTCGTGCACAGAATCAGTCGTGGGGGGCGATCTGCGGATTCTCAGCGGGCGAGTTGTTTTATACGTCGCATCTGCTGGGGGTGAATGATCTTTACCGAACTGTCAATCATGCCATCAAAGGGACGACGGATAACCTCGAACTTGGTATCCGTTCTCAAAACCGATAATTATTTCTGGAAGGTCTCATGTCGAATTTCTGGGGGAAATTATTTGGCGTTGCCCGTCAACCTGCCAATGATGCGCATCCAGAAAAACACGCTGTGTCCAAGATTCGCTGTGGCCATTTGAGCATCACGGGGAACTATCGCGAGAACAACGAAGACAGCTATGTCGTTGATCCGCAGTCCCGTTTCTTCATTGTCGCGGATGGGATGGGCGGTCAGAGTGCCGGTGAGCGGGCGTCTGCGATGGCGATTGAACTCGTGCCGCAGCGTCTGGTGGACAAGCTCAATTTTCAGAATGACGAAGCCGAGAAGGTCGTCATGGTCATTGATGATGCGATTCGTCAGACCAACCAGGAGATCATGGCGTTGGGTGAGTCGGATCCCAAGTATCATAACATGGGGACAACGATCGCGTTTCTGGTGAATGTTGGGGGGCGTTACTTCATTGGGAATGTTGGGGACAGTCGGGTTTATCGATTGCGCGATGGTCAACTGACACAGCTGACGACAGATCATTCCCTGACGCAGGCGCTCGTCGATGCGGGGACGATTACTGCGGAAGAAGCGGTGCATCATCGTTATAAGAATGTGCTGTATCGCTATCTTGGGACGAAGGATGGAAGCAACACGGGCAACTCGCGCGAGATGGATGTCTTTGCGGGGGATGTCTACATGATTTGCTCGGATGGGGTTACTGATGGGGCAGCTCCGGATGTGATCCGGCAGGTTCTTATTGATCAACCTGACCCACAGGCGGCTGCGGAGCAGATCATTCGAGCGGCTCAGGATGGTGGGTCGAAAGACAACATTACCTGTGTGGTGCTTGTGATCGATGGCTGAGCCTGCCCCTGCTCTTTCTGATGATTCATCGGCTGGTGGAGCAGCGTTGTCGAAACGTGTGCTGCTGATTTCGGGGCTGTTGAGCCTGCTGTCGATTCTCATGGTGTCGCTGCCGTTTGTGCCTCTCGGTGTTCCAGGGGAATGGTTGTGGGAGCGAGCCGACTTCAATGCAGAGACGACGTTCTCGGTGATCCTTGGCGGGATGTTTCTCGCGGGTTATTTTGCGTTTGGCTTTGTAGCGGAAAGCTGGCTGGCGAGGCGATCTGCGAGCAAGCGAGATTCAGCCATCGCGATTACGGGGCTGGTGATCGTCTCGTTTTTTTTCCTGCTGATGATCCGGTCGGTGATACCCAATATTGATGGGTTGGCACGTGGGGCGTGGGTGCTTTATTACCCGCGGATGTCGGGGTATTACACGCAGGCTCGGACTAGCGGCGATTCGACTGGGGAGTTCCTGGCGGGATATGCGGATGTCATGAGACAGGGAGATTATCTGCACCAGGGGACGCATCCGCCGGGGCTGGTGTTGTTTCATCGTGCTTTGTTGTGGGTATGTGAGCCGTCGGTTGTGCAGAACATTTTGAAGGCGACGGAGCCTGCCTCGGTTGCGGAAGCGTTGGATATTCTGACGCAGCAGTCGATCCCTGCTGAGGGGATGACTTCGACGATGCCGGAGGTGACGCCGAGAGATCGTGCGTCGTTGTGGCTGGGGGATCTGCTCACGACGTTCTCGGTTGCGATGACGCCGGTACCGTTGTGGTTTTTGTTGCGTCGGCATGGGCAGAGTCCGTCGATGGTGCTGCGGACATTGTTGTTTTGGCCGTTGATGGCGAATGTGATCATGTTCCTGCCGAAGTCGGATTGCTTGTATCCGCTGATGTCGATGTCGATCGTGGTCGCCTGGGCTTTTTCGGATCAGAGTTTGAAGAGTGCGCTGGGGTTTGGCTTCGTGGCGGGGTTATTGAGTGGAGTCAGCATGATGACGACGCTGGCGTTTGCGCCGGTGCTGGTCATGCTGGGCGTGATGACGTTGTTGCGTGTTTTCACAACTCGACAGATTGGCCATGAACTCCTGGCGATGACGGCGGCTGTGCTGGGGTTGCTGGTGACTCCTGTGGTCCTGTGGGCGATGTCGGGGGCGAATCTTTTTGAGATCTGGGTCTTAAACTTTCAGAACCACGGGAAATTTTATGACCACAATACGCGGACCTATTTTCTGTGGTTGATCGCGAACATCATGGACTGGGGGATGTTCTCGGCTGTGGTGGTTGGGACGCTCGCAGTGACGGGGTTAGCGAATGTCTTGCGGTCGAGCGAGCGACGGGATGCGATGAAGCTGCCGCTGGTGCAGGCGTCGGTGGCGTATGCGGTCGTAATGCTGTTGTTGTGGTTGTGGGGGAAGAATATGGGGGAAGCGGCGCGGCTGTGGATTATTTATGATCCGCTGCTGTTGATGACGGCGGGGCTGGGGATTGCAGCGATCGGGACATCGCGAGTGGTGTGGCGGGCGTTGTTTGTGATGCAGGCGGTTTCGACGCTGGTGATTGTGATTCGGGTGAATGGGTTTCATCTGGGAGATTTGTAGGAGCCTTGTTGATCGTCGTTATTGTTTCTGATTCGTCTTGGAATGTGGGTTTGCTCGCCTTAAGATGAGGCTGAGGAGCAAGTGCTATGTCTACGACCGCAACTCGGCCATTGAAGACTCTGCAAGCGGGTGACCGTTTGACGTCACGCGAATTTCTGAAGCGATGGGAGAACTGTCCCGAAATCAAACGAGCGGAACTCATTGAGGGCGAGGTCTTCTTGCACGCTGCATCCATACGAGCCAATTATCATGGCGGACCCCATGCTGATCTGATCTGCTGGCTTCGCCTGTTTGCACTTTCTCATCCTAACGTTGAGCTTTTTGTGACGCCGACGGTGGTCATTGATGATGAGAACACGTTTGAGCCGGATGCCGTGATGCATGTAATCGATGAAACGGCTCGGACGTTTCTTGATGAGCAAGGATTTCTGAATGGTTCGCCGGAGTTAATTGCAGAGATTTCGGCCAGCACGGTCAGTATTGATCTCAATCGTAAGAAGCGTGTTTATGAGCAGTCGGGGGTGAAGGACTATCTCGTCTGGAGGACGGAGGACGCGGCGTTTGACTGGTTTACGCTGGAGTCGGGGAAGTTCGTGAGACTGGAAGCAGATCCGAGCGATGGGCTGCACAAGAGTCGTCATTTTGCGGGACTGTGGCTGGATGCGGAGGCGATGGTGAAGCGGGATTTGGCGAAGGTGATTCAGCGGATGAGTACGAAGGCGGACTCATAACTTTTCGTTCCCAACTGGAAGGCAGTTAAAGCTCAAACGATGAAACACTGGCCGCTGTTGTTGATTGCTATTCCGTTTCTGCTTTGCATCGCGTTGACCATTTATGCGACGACATACAACTATCACCAGACCTGTTTGGCAGAGAAGAGTGACAACGCCCTTCATTACATGTACGCAAGTCAGGATTGGCTGGAAGAAAACCCGCTCAGGTGTAACGCCACTAAGGAAGAAGTTGTTTCAAGCCTGCAGGAAATGGAACGCCGAATCAAAATCAATCGCTACTCGGCAGAACTGATCATTCACGTTTCACAAGTCAAAGACAAAGTAGAGATCCTGCTGATATACCCAGGCCCCGATGGCAGAGCTAATTTCTTCACTGAAGATGAGTATCGACGATCGGGCGATGGAGTCGTTGTTGGTGGTGGAGAAGCGGGTATCTGCTTTCAGGTGAAATGCCAGTAAGGAAGCACTGCTTTACTCTGGCTGACGGGTTTCGTTGAGTTTGTTGCGGGAGTGTTGGGCCTGGGTGAGGAATTGTTCGATGTTTTCGCGGTCCGCTGAAGCGATCAGGTCGCGGATGATGGTCAGGGCACTGGTGAATTCGTCGATGGATGAGACGACGGCTTTGCGGTTTTCCTGGAGGATGGCGGTCCAGATGCCGGGGTCGCCGGCGGCGATGCGGGTGGTGTCTCGGAAGCCGCTGCCGGTGAGGTGGTGGAGTTTCTCGCCGACACACAGGGCGAGGGCGGAGGCGGCGAGGTGGGGTAAGTGACTGGTGCGGGCGACGGCTTCGTCGTGGTCGTGAGGTGTCATTCTGGCGACGCGGGAGCCGAGTCGTGCCCAGAATTGTTCGACCAGCTGGATGGCGGGTTCGGGCGTTGATTCTGAGGGAGTGACGACGGTGACGCGGTCTTCGAAGAGATCAGCGAGCGAGTTCTCGAAGCCTTGCTTCTCACTGCCGGCGAGAGGGTGGGAGCCGACGAAGACCAGGTGAGGCGGTAGCTCGGTTGAGAGCATGTCGAGGACGTTTTGTTTGGTGCTGCCGACGTCGGTGATGATGGCGGGTTTGGTGAGGTGTTCGGCGAGGTCATCGACATCCCAGGCAATGCGATCGACCGGCGTGCAGATGACGACGAGGTCGATCGATTCCTGCTGGAGGTCGGCGAGTTCGGTGTAGCCGACGTCGATGATGCCGAGGGCTTGGGCCTGGTCGAGCTTATCTTGTTTGCGACCGACGCCGATGACTCGGTTGCAGGCGCCGGATTTTCTGGCCGCGCGCGCGACAGAGCCGCCAAGGAGTCCGACGCCATGGATGAGGATGGTGGGGAAGAGAACGGATTGTGGGGAGGAATTTGTTGACATGCCACGATCTTATCGATCGATTGTGGGGGTTGGCAACGGAAGAGGCGTGAGACTGGAACGTAGCGGAGGAGGTCCAGAGTTAACGCGAAGACGCGGAGACGCAAAGAGGAGGAGCAAAGTTGAAGAATCCAGTTGAAGGGTGGTCTGGCAGTTTTGGGCTGGTGCTGCGAAGCTGGCGGGATGTGCTACCTTTCGCAATCCGAATGAACTCATGGCTTCAGGTGGAAATGAACGCGTATGGTGGCGCTTCTTGTGAGCTGCGCTCACCCAGCCATGAACGGCTGGGCCACCCGGGAGTGTGCAATGAGAGCGAATGAGTGCCTATCGCTCACCCTCATCTGCCCTTCGGGCAGCTTCACCCCTCGCGGGAGAAGGGACGTTATGTGGGCTTTTAGGAAATTCGCAGAAGTCCCTCATCCGACTTCGAAGACTCGGCCGCATTCTCCCCGGGGGAGAAGGGAGAAAATTAAGAGACGAGTTGTTTGACAGGGGTGCCTTCGGAGAGTTTGAGGGGGCGGCCGATGGGGGTCATGAGTTCTTCGGTGGGGTTGAGGTTGAGTTGTTGGAGGATGGTGGCGAAGAGGTCGTGGATGGGGATGGGGTTGGTGGGGTCTTTTTTGATGGCTTCGGGGTCGGTTTCGCCGAGGAGTTGGCCGGAGGTTAAGCCGCCGCCGCCGATTAAGCAGGAGAAGCCGTGAGGCCAGTGATCGCGGCCATCGAGGGGGTTGATTTGTGGGGTGCGGCCGAATTCGCTGATGCACAGAAGCATGGTGGAATCCCAGAGGTCGCGTGACTTGAGATCGTCCATCAGGGCGGCGAGGCCGAGGTCGAGGTCTCGCGCGAGTGTGGTGTGGGACTCGAAGTTGTTGGTATGGGTGTCGAAGCCGTTGAGGACGACTTCGATGCTGCGGACGCCGGTTTCGATGAGGCGACGGGCGACGAGGCAGCCTTTGCCGAAGCGAGTGGTGCCGTAGCGGGCTTTGGTTTCGTTCGTCTCGTCGTCGAGTTGGAAGGCTTTGATTTGAGGAGACTTCATCATGGTGACGGCCTGGTGGTAGAGGTCGTCGTAATGAGTTTGCTTTTTGCTTTGGGGGCGATTGGAGCGGAAGGTTTCGCTGAGAACATCGATGCCTTTTAAGCGGATGTTCTGGTGGTCATCGGAGACTCTTGGGGTGAGGTTATGGAGTGCTCCGCCGGGATCGACGACGCGGAAGGCATCGTGTTGGGCACCGAGGTAACCGCCGCGGGTGGGCCATTGGGAATCGCCGAGAGTGATGTTGGCGGGGATTTCGAGACCGTCGCGATTGGTCAAGGCGGCGTAGAGGGCGCCGAGGCCGGGGTGTTGGACGGTGGGGTCGGGGCGGTAGCCGGTTTTGACGTAGTAGCTGGCGCGTTCGTGATCACCTTCTTTCGAGGTGAGTGAGCGGATGACGTTGAGGTGATGGAGGCGCTCAGCGATGCGGGGGTAGTCGGATGAGATGAGGGTATTGGACAGAGAGGTCTTGATGGTTTTTGTAGGACCGCCGATGAGGGTGCCGGGGTGCGGGTCCCAGGTTTCGAGCTGGCTGGCGCCCCCTTCGAGCCAGATAACGACGAGGGACTTGGGGCGCTCGGTGCCGCGCTTGATGGCTTGAGCCTGACTTAGTTTGGGGAGGAGGAAGGAGACGCCGAGGGTGGTGGCGAATTTCAGGAAGAGGCGTCGGTTGGGTGTCATCAGATGGCCTCGGGAGATCGTGCCTGTTGCGTAATCGTGAATGGGAGTCGTTCGTTGCCTATGCGCCACCCTCATCCGCCCTTCGGGCACCTTCTCCCCTCAAGGGAGAAGGGACGTACGTTAATGGTTCCAGTTGAATTCTTCGGAGTTGATTAAGGTCCAGAGGAGGTCCTGGCAGAGTTGTTCTTTTTTGAGTTCAGGGTTGTGCGTGAGGGACTCGTTGAACCAGGTTTGTTCTCGTGGTGTGGGGCGACGAGTCAGGGTCATCAGGAAGGCGGTTTCGATTAAGGTTTCGTTGTCGGGGCTGAGTTGTGTGAGTCTTGCAGAGGCGTTGAAAGGGTTGGCTTCGAGGAGTTCGGAGGTCATTTGTCCGTTCATGCGTAAGAGCGCCTGGGGGATGGTTGCGCCGTGAGGGGCGAGTTCTTCGTCGGTGATTGGGCCGTATTGTCGGACGAAGTCTCGCTCGCGGATCAACCGGATCAGGCGGGCGACGAGGTGTGAGTTCTGGTCGATGGTCGAGAGGGAGCCGGACTGAGCCATGGCACCGATGACCTGCTCGGGTCTTAATCGCGATAATGGGAATCGTGCCCACCAGTCTCCTTGGCGGTCGATCTGCTCATCGTCTTCGAGGGTGGTCTCGGAGGATAAGCGGTAGGCTTTTGAGGTGGTGATCGCGAGGATCAGTGATTTTAAGCGGTAGTCGTTTTGACGGAAGTTATCAGCGAGTTGTTCGAGGAGATCGTCGTCGGGGGATGCTGGTGGATCGGGGAGGTCGTCGACGGCGACTTTGAGCGGTTCGAGTTCGCTGTAAGCGATGCCGAAGAGGAGGCCCCAGACACGGTTGACGGTGGCGCGGTGGAAACGCTTGTTGGTCGGATGCGTGATCCAGTCGGCGAGGCGGGTCCGGTCGGGGCCGTTGGATGCGAGGCGTTCTGGATCGAATGGGACCGCGGGGGTTGTTGTGTGTTTCTCGCCGTCCTGGCTCGACATCTCCATCATCCGTTGTTCACGTCTGGTTGGTTCGCCATCGTAGACTCCGAAGACGGAGAGATGGCAGTCGCCGTAAAAGGCAGCGAGCCCCTGGTAGTCTGTCTGTTTCCACGCGGCGAAGGGGTGGTCGTGGCATTGGGCGCAGTCGATCCGCTGGCCGAGGAAGGCACGGGTCGTGCGACTGGTCAGTTCGTTGACGTCGACAATGCCGGAGTCATTTGCGGCGGCGGTGATGAAGTTGACGGAGGGCTTGCCGGTCCAGAGGCCTGTCTGGCTGATGAGTTCGTTGACCCATTGATCGTACGGACGGTCGTTGTGGAGTTGTTCGGCGATCCAGTTCTGGAAGCGGTCTTCACGGAAGACGAGGAAGGGCTTGTCGTCGGCACCGGCGTAAACTTTAGCTAAGCGTTCGGCGAAGTAGACGCTGAAGCGGGGATCATCGAGCATTCGCTGTGTCCAGCGTGTGAGGCGATCAGGAGCGGTATCGGCTTCGAACGTGCGGATCTCTTCGAGGGAAGGGATCGTGCCGTGGAGCGAGAGGGAGAGGCGACGGAGGATGGTCAGGTCGTCGGCGAGTTTGGCGGTGGCGATCTTTTCACGAGCCCAGGTTTGTTCAAAGAAACGATCGATGGGGCTCGTGGCAGGAAGGGGCTGTGCGCGGCGGGCGTTGGCTTGCAATTTCTCGGGAGACGAGGCGGAACTGGTGACGAGGTAAATGACCCCGACGACGAGTGCAACGCCGCTGGCGAGATTTCGGAGGTGTTGACGCCACATGGAAATAAGTCCGTGAAGAGACGAGGTTGTCGTGTATGATACTCGATGGGTGGCGGGAAAGTTTCAAGAAATTTGAAACGCGAGGGGGTGGGAGAGAGTAAAACGGGGGGAGACTGGAACGCAGAGGTCGCAGAGTGGAGCAGAGGTCGCGGAGGAGATTTTGGGTTTTGTTGAAAAAAGTAGACTGTTGTGAGTTGAGGGCGTAATTGGTGCGGTTCGAAGACTCACCGGCACCCTACACTTTGGCTGGAGTCGATATGGCAGTGAGAGCGAATGAGTGCCTATCGCCCACCCTCATCCGCCCTTCGGGTACCATTCATGAGAAGACTACCGCGTTGTTCACTCTCGCCTTCTCGGCGAGAGCGAACTCCTTGCTTCCACCTCAAGGGAGAAGGGACGGTAGGTGGGCGGTATTCAAATTCGCAGAAGTCCCTCAGCCGACCTCGAAGACTCGGCCACCTTCTCCCCGGGGGAGAAGGGTTAAAATTTGTTGAGTGAACTATTATGTCATTTGTTGAGACACAACTTGAGCAGGCTCGGATTGGGATTGAGCTGGATGATGAGGGGTTTGCGCCCGTTGAGCGGTCGGTGGTGAAGACGAGTTTGTGGGGGCGGGTTTGGTGTGGGGTTGGGAGTGTGCCGGGGTTTTTGTTTCGGTATGCAAGCTGGGTCGGGATGCTGGCGGTGTTGGCGGCGGTTCCTGTTGTGAATCTGTATGTGCTTGGGGTGTTGATTGAGGTTCAGGGGCGGGTGGCGAAGTCGAAAAAGTGGTTGATTGAGCTGCCGGGGATTCGGGTCGCCAGTCAGTTAGGGACGATTGCGATCTGGGCGTGGGTGTGGCTGGTGCCGATTCGGATCCTGGCGAGTTATGCGCGGGATGCTCATCTTATCAGTCCGGGGTCGATTGCGGATGTGCGGCTCGAGACAGGGCTGGTTGTCGTACAAGCGATGATTGCAGTGCATCTGCTGATGGCGTTGATGGCGGGCGGGAGGACGTGGAATTTTTTGAATCCGGTGGTGAATGTCTGGCGGATCACGCGTCATGTGCGACAAGGGACGTTGTGGGGTCGATGGGATGCGACGTTGTCGGCGATGCAGGGGGATTTACAGCCGGGGCGGTATTTTGTGTTGGGGCTGAAGGGATTGCTCGGGGCTGCGGTGTGGCTGGTGCCGCCGACGGTTTTGTTTGCTGCGGCACAGAAGCCTGAAGGGGGAGCATTTCTTGTGATGCTGATCGGCGGCACGCTGTTATCGCTGGTGCTGACGTGGCTGCCTGGGTTGCAGACGCTGTTTGCGCGGGAGCATCGTTGGCGGGATTATTTTCGGTTGCGGGAAGCCAGGGAGATGCTGGCTCGACGCCCTGCCCTGTGGACGATCGGGATGCTGTTGTTTTTTGCGTTGGGGTTGCCGTTGTATCTGTTCAAGATCATCACTCCGCCTGCGGATGCGATGTGGCTGGTGACGTTGATTTACATCGCAACGGTGTTGCCGACGAAGTTTATCGTCGGATGGCTGGTGAGGGTGTCAGCGGAGGGGGCGAGGACGCCGTGGTATTGGCGATTGCCTTGGTATGTGGTGCAGACGTCGATTTGTCTGTTCTTTGTGTTTCTGATTTTCTTTACGCAGAACATTGCTGAGGACGGGAAGTTAGCGTTGTTTAAGCAGCATTTGTTTGTGCTGCCGTTTTGAGAGGAGTCCAGAGTTAACGCGAAGGCGCTAAGACACAAAGGGAGGCGGAGGATGGAGCGCGGAGGTCGCAGAGGAGAGGTCGCGGAGTTGGAGGCGTCATGGGAAGAGAGCAGCGAATTTGGTGCGGTTCGAAGACTCACCAGCACCCTACACTTTGGCTGGAGTTGATAAGCAGTGAAAGCCTAATAGTGCCCATGGCTCAC
>SXPC01000229.1 GCA_005778225.1 Planctomyces sp.
ATGTTCCAATCCCCCCTAAAAATACAACTGCCTCGTCACCACCAGCTTGTACCCATTCCGCTCCCTCTGCACCACATAATACGTCTTACGAATATACTGAGGCTGTTTATTCGCATAACTAACTTCCAGCTGAGCCAACTGCTGCTCGGTCTGCGCAGGGTAAAAGTGAAACAAAGTCACCTTGTCCAATTTGATCCCCGCCTTCTCAAACAACGCCAGATCCGCCTTCTGACGCTCCCCAGCCTGCCAGGTCATATAAAGACGCTTCTCATCCGCCCCGCTCGTGACCGTCCTCGCCGTCGGACGCTCTGCCGTCAGGTTGGACAGGTAAATCAGCTTCCCATCCCGCGTCAAAGCACCCAGCTCAATTCCAAAATACTCGAGTTGTGCCGCATACATATCCAGTGAACTGTCATCCGCCCACCGAACCATCCAACGCGTCTCACGCGGAAACCCTCTCTCGCCATCCCCCTGTCCCCGAGCCCGTCGATTCCCTGTCCCCTCAATCCGCCCCGGCCGCCCCCCCGTCGTGACTTCCTGACGAAACTGATTCCCCGTCATCTCCGCCGCCTGATCCGACACTTCAACAACGTGATCCAGCATCTCCTCGATATTCGCCGATTCGTTCGTCGGCTGATCCACCATCGACGCATCCGCAGCAAGATCTTCACTCGACTGAATATCCAGCGACTCTTCCAACGCCCCATCCGGCACCCCACCGGGCGACGGAACATACTCCACCGGCACCATCACCTGCATCGTCGGCGGCTTATGAAACAGCCACAATCCATACAGAACAACGACAATCGCAACCAGAAAAAACAGCATCGTCTGCAGCGTCGACATGACCTGATCAAACAGCGAGACCTTCAACACAGGTCCAGACGCAGAGACTCGATGCTTACGATTCGACTCAACCATGAGTTCCCAACAGACGCGCGAAGTCCCAACGAGGCGACGACAGGACCAGCGAACGAAAGCAAGTAAAAGACATCAGAGAACAAGAAAGATGTGTCTCTCAAGTCTACCGGACACCACCCCCACTGCAAAAGCGCAACCATGAACTTTCCAACAAGATCTTCTCTCCTGTCCCTTCTCCCCCGGGGAGAAGGTGGCGGCGCTTCGCCGACGGATGAGGGATTTCTGCGAAGGCAAGAAACGCCAACAATCCCACCTACGGCTTCATCTCCAACCCGCAAACACACGCCCCCTGATGACACTTCGGACACCCCTGCACGTACTTTTTCCCCACCGCCTGCTCCAGATTCACCCCCGTCATATTCGCCAGGGTCACCAGCCACGCCAGCACATCCGCAAACTCCAGCTCCATCCGCTCGCGCTGTCTGGCAAGTTCCTCATCACCCGCCCCGCTCGCCTTCAGCTTGGCAAAACTCCGCAGATCCGCCGACAGCTCTCCCACTTCCTCCATAAACCACATGAACGTCCCCTCGACCCCGCGCGCAGAGTCCTTATGGCCAAACATGCGTTCAATCACGTTTTGAAACTCGTCAATTCTCATACGTCAATTTCCCCACAAATCAGCGTGTGTATCCCTCAGTCGCCGTCACCAGCTGCTGCAGCTTTCGAACAACCAGCCCCTGCGTAATCGCATCCTCCAGCATCGTGACTCCCTCTTTCAGGGATGCCACCTTCCCCGCCAGAAACAACGCCGCCGCCCCATTCGCCAGCACCATCCGCCTCGCTGCCCCCGCTTTCCCGTCAAACACATCTCGAATCACCTGCGCGCTCTCCGCAGGCCCTTCCACCACCAGCTCCTCCGCCCGACATTCATCGAGCCCCAAATCCGCAGCCGTCCATTGATGTCGCTGAATCTTCCCGTCCATGACTTCATAAACAGACGTCGTTCCCCACAACGCCACTTCATCCAGCTCATTATTCCCACACACCACAAAACACCGCGTCTTCGGACGATTCAGAATCGCCAGCGCCCCCGCCATCTTCTCAGCCAGATCGTCTCGCCCCGTCCCAATCAACTGAAACGACGCCCCCGCAGGATTCGTCAACGGCCCCAGCAGATTGAAGATCGTCCGAAATCCGAGCGCCTTCCTCACCGGCGCCACATGCTTCATCGCCTGATGAAACAGCGGCGCAAAACAGAATCCAATCCCGATCTCATCCACACAAGACGCCACCTGCTCAGGCGTCAGCTGAAGATTGACCCCCATCGCCTCCAGCACATCCGCCGACCCGCTCGAACTCGAGACGCTCCGATTCCCATGTTTCGCCACCGGCACCCCACACGCCGCGACCGCGATCGCCACCGCCGTACTGATATTAAACGTCTTCAGCCCATCCCCGCCCGTCCCGCAGGTATCAAGCACCCCACTCGCCTTCGTCGGGATCTTGCTCGCCCGGGCATACATCGCCTTCGCCGCCCCCGCGAGCTCCTCCGTCGTCTCCCCACGACACGCCAGCGCCGTCAGAAAAGCCGACGTCGTCACCTCGTCCGACTGACCCTCCATCAGACTCCCGACCGCCAGTTCCATCGCCTCAGCCGTCGGCAGCGTCCCTTGAAGTAGCCCCAGCGTCACGTTTCTGACAGGATTGTCCATAGCGAACAAAGTCCTTAAATTGTTAAGGGGACAGACATTCGGCGTCTCTGGATCAGTTGAAAAACTGTCCCTGCTCGGTTAAACTGCCTGTTTCGATCACACCGGGAAACAGGTGATTTTTCACCCTTACTCGTTACTGGTCAATACTTTACCGTCAAGCAGGCACTCTGTCAGGCGACCGCCGACCGATTCAGCCTCATCTCATAAAATTCTCCCATTCACCACGAGCGTAGTATTTACCTCGACTGAACCAGGACGACACTGCCATGGCACATAAGAAGGGACAGGGTTCAACCCGCAACGGACGCGATTCACGCGCACAACGTCTCGGAATCAAAAAATTCGGCGGCGAAGCAGTCATCGCCGGTAACATCCTGGTCCGCCAGTGCGGCACCAAATGGCGCCCAGGCCGCAACGTCGGTCTCGGCCGCGATTACACCATCTTCGCCCTGAAAGACGGCCGAGTCTACTTCGATCAAGAAGGCCGCCGCATCAACATCCTGACCGAAGCCGAAGCCGCCAAAAAAGCCGCCGTCGCCGCCGCCAACTAACCAGGCCCGCGAACGAACAACAAAAAAGACCTGTCCTCAAGCAGGTCTTTTTTTGTGCGCTCCGCTCCGAAGGCGAGCGGGGGGTGTCAACCCCCTGTCCCCTGTGCACCTGCAACCAACACCACACCGAATACGCCCTCTACCCCTGCCGCATTGTTTGTCTTTTAAACCACCGCGGACAAAAAAACGTGCCATGCTTGCAGCTTTGAGCAAGCATGCTCTGAGCGCTATAGAACCCTGCCAGCAAAGCGCCGCTTAAACCTCAGTAGAAACAGCCTGCGTAACAACCTCCCGTCGCGAAGCAGGCATCCCCCCATTCGCTTTCCGCTGCTTCTGCGATTTTCGCTTCCGCAGATAAGGCACGCCCCACAGGTAGATTCCCGTGACAGTCAGCGCAATGATCGTCAAGCTGGTCAAGTCGACGACCAGCCTCCCGCCCGCTCCGAAGAACTTGCCCGTGTGCAGATCTTCGATAATCTTGGCCCAGTTCAGCGAAGCAGTTTTGGTATCACCGACCTGACCGGGAGTCAGTTTGACACCATACTTGGATCGCATCTCGCCCGTATGGGCATCGATAATGATCTCCTGCCCCTTCCCCTGGACGACCTTGTAAATCAAATCGCCTCGCTCGTCTTTGAGCTCGATCTTCTCCAGAGGCGAATCCCCAAAGTGGTCGCGAGCTTTCTGCATCGCCGCATCAAAAGTCACCGGGATCGTGCTCAGATCCGTCGTCGACGCCAGCAGCCCCGATGGACCCTCCTCTTCCTTGCCGTGGAAGAACAGGTCCTTGTGATTCAGCATGATCCCCGTGATGGCCACCACGATGATAAAACCGGAGAGAAACAATCCTCCCCAGGAATGCCACTCGCGAAACTTGATCAACAGCCAGTTCTTGTTCGGGCGAGGAGTCGCAGAATCAATCATCTCTCAGCTCTTTCAACTCGACACGAAACGGTCACAATTCCGAAGATTCAATATGGTACTGCGACTTAGAACTCACCAACAGTTTCGCCGTTATTGCGAGTCAAAATCGCGATGAAAATCTGAGGTGCGAGGCTTTCGCTCAGGAATCGGACCGAACCGTCACCAAACCCGCCGAATGAACCGCCAGAGTGAAATGAATACACACCCTGGTCGTTGCAGCAGTTGATCGAACAGGATCCGACTCCCACGGTACAACCGCCCGGGACACGCATCTTCGGGTCGAAGCCCGTCGCATGACTGGCCCACCCAGTTTTGATGTTGGTTCCTGTCGAGAGTTGGCCATCTCCCCAGATCTCCGGCTTCCCCGCGCATTCCAGATACATCACGGTATTCGACAGTCCATCCAGCGTTTTCTTCAGGTTGTTCGGCGTTTTCGATTTCTTGGTCATGATCGACTCCGAATCACTGATGACCATCCCGAATGTCGATTCCACATAACTCTTCTCAGTATTGCCAACCCCGCTCGGCGCCATGTAATCACACGTCGCAGCCTCGAAACTGACGCCACCTTCGGTTCCGCTAAACATGCGGTTTTGAACAGGAGTCGTCGGGCAGGCAAACGTCGGCAGAATCGTCTTCACAACCTCCTGGTTGGCTGGCTGATACCAGTCAGTGCTCCAGTCATACCGGTCATAAAGGGCCGATTGCTCAATATACGGCAGAATCTGAGCCCCTGGCCCAACCTTCTTGTCATTCTTGTCATTGAGTCTATCGCCGTAGGGCAGATAGCCATGCGCTGACTCAAAATTGTGGTGAGCAAGCACGATCTGCTTCAAATTATTACGGCACTGCGATTTGCGTGCTGCCTCACGCGCCTGCTGCACGGCTGGCAGCAGGATAGAAACAAGCACGGCGATAATCGCGATCACGACCAGCAGTTCAATCAGCGTAAAACCAGCAGGAGTTGCGACGCGAGTCATCTTCTGAGATCGTGAATGCATAGTTGGCCCTGATTAGTTCTTTAATTCGAATTTGTGTGACGAAGGCTGACCCTCGATCACGTCGATTTCAATCGGCGATGTTTTTGGGCTGGCAAATTTCTCAGGAAGCAGATTCGGGGCATCGTTCAATTGCTCCGCAGCCGGTCTCCAGATGAACGTGACTTTGTATTTGCCCGGAAGGACACCATCACCCGCCAGTTTCGTCCCAGCCGCGAATGTCCCGTCATCCTTAACAACCGCCACAGGCACCCAGCCCGGCCCATCAAACTGCGGATGAAAGGTGACCTCAGCCTTCGGAATCGGTTTGCCATTGAAACGGACCGTCCCAGTCACCGATTGAAAAACCGGTTCTTCCGACGTTCGACCGCAGCCAGCAGCCCCAAGCATTCCCAGCATCAGAAGTGATTTTGCCAATCGCATTTTCATCAACTGATCAGTAATTGCTCGACTTAAACTAGAGTGAATGACATTGAGACCGCGTCTCAGTAATAATATTAGCTAATTAACATTAAGAAAGCAATTAAACTGACCGTTAGCTATAAGCCATTTATTTGTAAGCGTTTATGCGGATGGCTGTCGGCAGTATTTGCATCGACAACCTCCCGCAACCCAGGCGCGACTACAGTTCTTTCGCCATGATTAAGCGGCAAACAGCGGCCCCTATCTTTGCAGCGCCAGATAATCAATACAAATCTGTGACCACGTCTCAAACTCCTCCCGCTGCTCCACTAACTCCGCAACCGTCGCGAACCCCGGCAGCTGCATTGACGCCTCCCGTGGCTCAATGCGTGGCTCTTCAATCTCGATGACGTGAACAACCCCCAGGTGGACCTTGCCAACTTCCGTCAGGTCGTCATTGATCAGCCCGACGAGCTTGTTGGAAATCACACGAGCGGTCGACACCTCTTCTTCCAGTTCCCGTTTCATCCCTTCCTGATAAGGATGGTCGGTCTTACCAACGTCCGCCGACGAAATGTGCCCACCGACCCCAATGCTCCGCTTACTCTTCAAGCGAGCTTCACCACCCACCTTGCCCCGCGTGTAGAAAAAGTATTTCCCGCCACACGTAAACAGACAGTACGGAATCAACTGCTTAAACGACGGATCCTGCTCCATCTCAGGCCGAGGCCGATAACTGATCTGCTCGGGATCCAGCAGCTTCGCCAAAGACGCGCCATCTTCTTCCTGAAACCCCTGAAAATAGCCGATTTCGTGAAACAACGACGTCGGAATCACCAGTATCTGCTCAACTTCCTGAACCGCATCTGCCATGACTAATTCTCCTATAATTCTTTTGTTTTCTTGTCCCTTCTCCCCCGGGGAGAAGGTGGCCGAGTCTTCGAGGTCGGATGAGGGAACTCTGCGAATTTTATTACGTAAACTAAAACCTAACGTCTCACCGCCCGAGTAACTCCCGAATCTTCCCACCCATGTCATCACTCCGCATCAGCGTCTCTCCAATCAGCAGCCCGCCCACGCCCGCCTCTTGAAGTCGCTCCACATCGGCCCGCGTACGAATCCCACTCTCGCTGATCAACAACACCCCCTCAGGCAGCCTCTTCGCCAGCGACATGGAATGTTCAAGATCCGTCACGAATGTTCGCAGATTGCGATTATTAACACCAATCACACCGGGATTCAGCTTGAGAACCCGCTCCAGATTCTCCGGCTCGTAAATCTCGATCAGTGAATCCAATCCCAAGCCCGCAGCGAAGTGGTAAAGGTCAGCCATCGTCTCATCGTCAAGGCATTCCGCAATCAGCAGAATCGCATCCGCCCCAGCCGCCCTCGCCTGCAGCACCTGATAGCGATCCAGAATGAAATCCTTACGAATCACCGGAATCTCCACAACCTGCCGAACCGCTTTGAGATCCTCAAGAGACCCTTGAAAGTACGTCTCATCCGTCAACACACTCAGACAGCTCGCGCCATTCGCAGCGTACTCTTGCGCAATCTTCTGAGGCTCAAACACCTCGCGGATCAGCCCCACGGAGGGCGATGCCTTTTTGACTTCTGCAATCAGGCTCATTCCGAATCTGGCATAATCACTCTTCAAAGCAGCAATAAAGCCACGCGTCGCAGGCGTCTGGGCAATACGAGCCTCTAACTCACCCGCGCTCACCAGCGATTGATCGCGCACGATCTCTTCACGCTTGGTCGCCACGATCTTGTTCAAAATATCCGACAACTCAAACCCATCCCGTATCAGACGTCGTGATGAAATCAACTATGCCTTCCGCCGCCCGTTCTGACAGCGTCATTTGCCATCAGGATCGCGTTGTTCATTGGTCCCGGCAGGACTTTGGCTTATAGTGATGTTTCCAACCCGTCAACGCAAGCCACCCGCCTGGCCACAATGACACGGCACCGCCACACGACAAAGTCACCTGCATGCTCATTGCTTATCTGATTATTGCCCTGATTTTTGTCAGTTCAGCTGCCTGGTACCGCCTCATCCGCAAGCCATCCGAAGTCTCACTGACCCACCGAGTCCCCCGAGGCCCCGCTCCCAAGCCCTTTCTGGCTGTGATCGTCACCCTACTCCTCATCATGCTCGGGCTATCGACCCTGTTCTCCAAACCTCCCTCCGTCCAGCATGTCGATCTTCGAACACTCGCCGCAGCCAACCTGCAAAGCGCGCTCGTCGCCATCGTTCTGCTCGGCCTCATGAAAATCTCGATCGACCGATTTGTGCGTATCGAAGAATATGGCATCAAAGAAGAAAAATTCAGGTCCCAGCTAAAAGACGGCCTCCTCGGTTTCCTCCTGGCCATCATCCCCGTCACGTTGTTTCGAACATTCACTCTTCCGTTCCTCAACGAAGACGAGTTACACCCGCTCATTCGTCTCATCAAGGACTCTGGCGATATCACCATCTGGTCTCACGTAATCTTCGCCGCCGTCATCATCGCCCCCATTCTCGAAGAACTGATGTATCGAGTCATTCTACAAGGCTGGCTCAGGACATTCCTGTCCCCCATTCCTGCGATCCTGATCACTGCATTGATCTTCAGCGGCATGCACGGCTTCCCAGCCGTCATTGCACTTTTCCCGTTAGCAATCATCCTCGGCTACATCTACGAAGTCCGTCACAGCTACTTCGCCTGCGTCACAACGCACATGCTCTTCAACGGCGTCAACCTGCTCATGATCCTGATCTCACCCGACCAGCCCGTCGCCCCCGGCAATTAATCCCGCTCATGGATCAAATCCTCAGATCACATCCGCGGATCGTGAAGGTCCGGCGTGTAGGCAACTTCCAGTTCAGCCGATAGCGTTTCGTCAAATCCGATGCGACGCATGCTCTCACTATCAAGTTCATCCAGATGGTCAGTCCTGGCAAGACGATCATTGAGCTCTTTGGTCCACGCACTGATTCTCTTGTTCTCGTACTCCATGACCTGATGTCGCAGGGCAATACTGGCCAGGAAGGCACTCGCAACACATCCCACATATAGCAACAGCAACGGACGAAGCTTTTTTAACATGACTGCATCTCCAGTTGGCAAAATTCCTCAAGTGCGGATTGTCAGACTACGCACGAAAATCTCGAATGGCAATGCGATTTTCGTCATAATCGAGTGACATCAATATTTCCATAACCTTTTGAAATAAATGAATTTGCAAGTGTATAATATGTTGGAGACAACAGACTCAGTAATTGTGAAATAATCTGCAGTCATTCACGCTAAAAATAATCAAATGTTGATATCTTCGCGTTTGCCTCACGTGCGATTTGCAAGGCACATTCATTCTCCAACCACGCCCGAACTTGTCCCGCCGACCTTTGTCGTTTAGTCTCACGCCACAAGAGGAGATGTCTCCACCACACAAATTGTTCCCTCTCTCCTCCGTTTTCTGCCGATCTGGAAAGACGACAACGTGCCTGCTTTTCCTCCCGTCGAAGACCAACTCGCCATCATCCGCCGTGGCATCGAGAAGATCGTTCCCGAAGCCGAGCTCGCTGAAAAACTCAAAAAGTCATACGACACCGGCAAACCGCTCCGCATCAAATACGGCATCGACCCCACCGCCGCCGACGTCCACCTCGGCCACACCGTCCCGCTCCGCAAAATGCGTCAGTTCCAGGAACTCGGCCACCAGGCCGTCATCATCATCGGCAATTACACCGCCATGGTCGGCGACCCCTCCGGCCGTGACGAAGCCCGCACCAAGAAGTTCACCGAAGAAGAAGTCGAGAAGAACGCCCAGACCTACCTGCAGCAGGTCGGCAAGGTCATCGACCTCTCTAAGGCAGAAGTCCACCGCAACGGCGACTGGTTCTCCACCATGTCCTTCGCTGAACTCCTCATGCTCTGCGGACGGGTCACGATCGCCCAACTCCTCACCCGTGAAGACTTCGCCAAACGCTACAAAGAAGAAGTCCCCATCTTCCTCCACGAATGCCTCTACCCCATCATGCAGGCTTGGGACTCCGTCAAGATTCAAGCCGACGTCGAACTCGGCGGCACCGAACAGCTCTACTCCTTCATGCTCGCGCGCGACCTCCAGAAGATGGAGAACATGCCCCAGCAGATCGCCGTCATGTCCCCGATTCTCGTCGGCTTGGATGGTCACCGCCGCATGGGCAAATCCCTCGGCAACTACATCGGCATCTCCGAACCCGCCTACGAGATGATGAAGAAGTTCATGCAGCTTCCCGACAACGTGCTGCCGATGTACTTCGAACTCCTGACCAATATGTCGATGGAAGATGCTGCCGCTCTGATCGCCTCTCATCCCAAGAACGCAAAAGTCGAACTCGCCAAACGCGTCATGACGGGCTACCACAACGCCGAAGAAGCTCAGGAAGCCGCCGACCGCTGGCAAAACGAAATCGGCGGCTCAGCCCTCCCTACCGACATCCCCGACGTCACCCTGCAACCAGACCTGCTGACCAATGGCAAGATCAACGCCGTCGACCTCCTGGCCGCCTTGAACCTCGTCCCCAGCAAAAGCGAAGCCCGTCGCCTCATCCAAGGCGGCGGCGTCAAACTCGGCGAAGACAAACAAAAAGTCGATTCTCACGACCAACTCATCGAAGTCAAAACCGGCCTACTCATCTTCGCCGGCAAAAAGAAATACTGCCGGGTCGTTCTGAACTAAACCAGCAGAAGATTTTTACCACAGAGGGCACTGAGGAACACAGAGTCGCACGGAGAATCTGAAACGATGTCTTCTCTGTGAGCCTCTGTGATACCCTGTGTTCTCTGTGGTAAAGGGTATTCATCACCTTGTCAGTCAAACCTTGCCCCGACGAAAACACTCCACCGAGTGATCATTCACAATCCCCACCGCCTGCATCCACGCATACACGATCGTCGGCCCCACAAACTTAAAACCTCGCTTCTTCATATCCTTCGAGATCTTCTCCGATAACGGCGACGTCGCAATCCAGCTCTTGCCGTCACTGACAATCGTCTTCCCCTCCGTAAACGACCAGCAATACTCCTCGAACGACTCCCCTCGCTCCTTCATCTCGCAATAAATCTGCGCCCCTTTGATCGTCGCTTCAATTTTCGCCCGAGCCCGGATGATCCCCGGATCTTCCATCAGCTTTAAAATCTTCTTCTCATCAAATCGCGCGACCTTCGCAGGCTCAAAGTTCGCAAACGCCTTCCGAAACGCCTCCCGCTTCCGCAATACCACAATCCACGCCAGCCCCGCCTGAAACCCCTCCAGCATCAACGTCTCCCACAACATCCGCGAATCCCGCTCCGCCACCCCCCACTCTTCGTCATGGTAAGTCTGCATCAACTCATCATTCCCCGCCCACGAACAACGACTCAGACTCTTCATCTCCGTGATCCTTCTTTCGATTTCAATCTCCACAACTCGATGTGAAGATTAACTCATAATACCCGGAGCGGGAATCGAACCCATGCGCACCATCACTGTCCCGGGATTTTAAGTCCCGTGCATCTCCCTGTTCCGCCGACAAGGTGATGACTAGATTCGACAATCACAGCCAAGATATTCGCAATGAAGTTCACTACTCCGCACTTCCCACCTCTGCCTCCCCCTCCGTGTCCTCTGTGACCTCTGTGGCTAAATCTTCCGACTCCTCCGCCCCCGCATCCAACCGCTCCCCTGTAAACCGCGTCTGAAGCACCTGCGCTTGATACCCCTGCGTATTCAACCACTGCGTCATCTGCGCGGTATACCCGTGCGTGACATAAATATTCTCCGCCCCCGTCGCCTTGATCGCCTCCAGCAGCCCCGGCCAGTCCGCATGATCCGACAACACAAACCCGCGATCAACCGCCTTCCGACGTCGCGTCCCGCGAATCATCATCCACCCCGAAGCAAACCCCGTCGAAATCTCCCCGAACTTCCGCAACCACACCGACCCCTGCGCCGAAGGCGGAGCAACGACCAGCGCCCGCTTCCACGCCTTCCTCTGCTCCCCACGCCCTGCATACTCCGTCTCCGGCATCGTCACTCCCGATGCCCGATACGCCGCATTCAACGTCTCCACAGCCCCATGACAAAAAATCGGCCCCAGCCCCGCATCAATCCCCGTCAAAACCCGCTGCGCCTTCCCCAGCGAATACGCAAAGATCACGCTAGTGCGATCCTCCGCCTGATTCTCCAGCCACCACTGATTGACCTCCTTGAAAACTTCCCTCGGCTCCGGCCAGCGATAGATAGGCATCCCGAACGTCGACTCCGTAATGAAGTGGTGACACTTCACCGGCTCAAACGGCTTGCACGTCGGATCACGATGAATCTTGTAATCCCCCGACGCCACCCAGACATGCCCACCATGCTCAACCCGCACCTGAGCCGACCCCAGAACATGCCCCGCAGGATGAAATGACACCCGCACCCCGTTGATCGCAATCTGCTCGCCATACCTCAGCGACTGCAGATCAATATCCTTCCCCAGCCGGGTCCGCATCAGATGCTCGCCATCCTTGGCCGCCAGATACTTCTTGCATCCCCACCGCGCATGATCCCCATGCGCATGCGTAATCACCGCCTTAGGCACAGACACCCAGGGATCAATATAAAAATCCCCCACCGAACAATACAAACCCTGCGCAGTCGTCGTTAATAGCATCCCGCTATTATCAACACCCCCGCCCCCCAGACAAGCCTCACCCCAATCCCCACGCCCCAAATCATGTTTTTCAGACTGCCCGTCTTAAAACTAAAACAAAAAAATCACGCACCCCTATCCCTCGCATCACCAACACTTTCCGCATTTCCCATTCACTCACCTTCGCAAAAACGACATCCATCACTCCCCATCCGCGCAACACTTCCCGGTAGGGTAGAGAGCCCTGTGTCGTGCACACACCGGA
>SXPC01000230.1 GCA_005778225.1 Planctomyces sp.
GACTTCGCTCCCGACCCTTTTTGCAGCCAATCAATTTCGGTTCGTTCTCGGAAACATCATGCCTTGACATCCCTGTCCAAACCGTCGTTGCGGGCGAATCCTAATACATCGACAACCGATTCGCGATGCGTCAAATTGACGCAAAGCTATTCCCAAATTGAGATCCAGTCTCTACTTACTTCTTCTTGCCCTTACTTCCAGACGACTTATCGCCTCCCAATGCCTTGGCAACGGCATCAAGAAGAATATCCATCGCAAACGGCTTGCGTAAATAATCAGAAACCCCCAGCATTTCCGCGTAGGCCTTATGCCGACCACCTTCATTCGCGGTAATCATAATCACCTTTGGCGGATTTTCGAGTGTCTTCAAATACTCAAGCACCGGAAAGCCTCCCATGCGAGGCATCATCATGTCGGTGATCACGAGATCCGGGTTCTCTCGCTCGATCAAAACCTGCCCATCATTCCCATTCGACGCAGCCTTCACCTGATAGCCCGCCGCCAGGAGCACACTCTGCAGTGTTTGTGAAATGTCCCGATCATCCTCAATCAGTACAATCTTCGCTGTCATCTCACACCGCCCTTTGATTATTTAGCCCTCGGCGAGTCGCCGAGGGGAATATCTCCCAATGGATCCTACTGGCAGACTCATCTTCCACTGCTTTGTAAATTCTGCTATTCCACGCCCCACTCTCAGGCCAGCAGGGCGTTGCAAACTCTCTGCTGCAGATGTGCGAATTGAAGACGATGACGCCTTCAATTCGCACATCACCAGGAGTTCACAGGTGCAATGGACTGCCCTCACTGTAACGTGCGACAGGGATGCAAGGAATGCAAGACAACCAATTTTCGAAACGCCCTCATTCACATCAGCCCCCCTCACGCACACCTGAACACGCACGCCAGTCTCATCTCGACGATGACCGCGATGACGATGGTCCCATCGGCGCCTGGGATGAACTCTTCGACTTCCTGTTCTACGCCTACGACCGCGTGACTGACGCTTTCTACATGGCCTGGGACTACTGCACCACCCGTCTCTCTCGCCTCTGGCGTTACTGGAAGACTGGTTTCTACCGCGTCTGGGATTTCTTCACCACCAAAGAAATCAGCGATCCCTATACGCGTTCCGAACACACCACCTACCGCCCACGCCCCACCGAAGAACGCGAAGATACCCCTGTCCTCCGACGCCAGCACTTCACCCCCACCGGCGAACCTATCAAACAAGCTCCTCCCAGAAAATCCGCTCCAGCTCATTCCCAACTACCCATTACTAATGACCAAGACGATGAGGACAACTTCGCTCCCCGCATGCCGCTCATCCTGTGGTTCTGGAACCTCTGGTCACGGACCGTCTGGCCGCTGACAGTCACCACCGGCTCGGTCGCCATCGCCCTGACGATTTATCTGCTGCTGGGCCTCTTGTTCTCGGAACAACCTCTCCGCAATCAGGCTCTTGCTGCCGTCGAAGAACCTGTTCGCGACTGGGCCCCCGAATCCAACGCCCCCATGTGGCCAAAACAGGAACTCCCAATCCCGGCTGACGATCCTTTCGAATGGTCGCAGTTCCCGGTCACCCCTGTCTCAGCGATTCAACCACCGTCCAATCTTCCGACAGGCCTGCCGAAAGCAAACCTGTCGATGCAGCGTTACTACACGTCTTGGGTCCCGAATCTCCAACTCCCTGCCGACAACATTCTCCGCGTCGCAGGCCGAGGCTATTACCAACCCGCTTTCCGGTACACTTCGACGTCGATCTCGTCAAACAACGCCCCGTGGCGTCGGCACATTCCCGTTTCCGCAGTACCGAGTTCTCCCTGGATGGAAGACGTCGGCCCGTATTACCAGGCCGGACTTCACTTCGTCGAAGTTCCCAGTCACTCCCACCATCAGGCCACTGCGCCGCTCGATGGCCACCTCCCATCCACCGCGATCATCTCCTTTGAACTCAAGAAATCACTCCCGAGCGAACTCTCTTCGACTACCGATGCAACAATCAACTACCAGATCACCAACGTCGGAACGTCGCCCCTCAATGAGATCCTGATCGACGAGGAACTCTGGCAGCCTGATCCCCTTCGTCCACAAGATCCAACACTCCACGACGAAGCCGAGTACCGCGTCCATCAACTCCTCACCGGCGAAGTCACTGCCAGTCAGGCGGTCTTCCCAACGAAAAATCTCCACGGCAAGGTTCATGCCTACGCATACGTGACCGCCTCCTCTCAAGTCGAATCCGTTACCCGCGTTGCTCAACACCAGGTCGACATGTGGATCACTTTCCCCATGGAAACCGCTGTCGGCAAACCGACCCAGGGAACCATCAACCTGAAGAACATCGGCCGCACCACTTACCCCGGCGGCACGCTGACCATCGACATCCCGATGGCCTTCCAGACTCAAACCAGCTTCGACCCAGAACAGCAGATCAACATCCTCGGCCCAGGCCAGTCACAACAAATCAACTTCACCGTCAAGCCCGCCTCTGCTGGCAACACACAGATCATCGCCACTCTAAATAAAGATAGCGAGCGAGCATTGCAACGGTTCGCCCCCGTCGTCGTCCTCGTCGGAAACACTCCTCCACCAGCTCAACCACAACCCGAGCCAACCCCCGAACCAAAGCCACAACCGGTCCCACAAAAACCAGTCACCACATCAAAACCCGTGACTCAACCCGAAGCCCCCTTCTTCGAGCCAGATCCCGC
>SXPC01000231.1 GCA_005778225.1 Planctomyces sp.
GCGGCGAAAGGGCCGCGTGGCTTAAACAATCTTCCACAGACTTTTTAGAACTCGCCCATCACCTGGCCATCAGCAATATTGCCCAAGTACTCCATGAGTGTGTCAGTTTGCCCCGAGGTATTTGCATGAAGATTTTCACTGACGAATCGGACAGAACCGTCACAAAGTACGAACTGCGCCCCGCCATCGTGCATGCTGCTGAAGGCGTGGAAACGGTCATTCTGACCGCTTGTTGGCAGGACAGGATTCACCGCATCAAGAGTCGACCCAAAGATGCGAACGAGTCCCTGATCGTAGAAGTGACCGGTCGCGACAGCGGTCGCTGCGTCTGGCCAGGTACGACTGTCTGGCCCGTTGCCATCGCGATCACGAGTCGCGAATAAGTCGCCAGCCAGATTTCGTCGACCGTTGCGAACATAGGCCCGCTCGCCGATCAGCGCTGTGTTGCTTAATCCATCAGTAACGTCACGAAAACGAATGCTGCTGTTTTGAAAGAACAATCCAGTCGCGCCCGATGTTCCATCCGAATAGTTGGTGGCTTTGTTGTAACGGACGAGGGCCGAACTGTTGACGGCCAGATAGTTTGTCACTGACAGGCCAAGATTTGTCCCGGCTGTGTTAACGATTGCGCATCCAGCACAATTATTCACATCTTGAGTCTGAGGAGCCGTGTCCGAGGGACATCGGAACGATGGATAGCTACCTTGCAATACCGATTGATGCGATGTCATGGCCTGAGTCGCGGTTCGTGGACCGGCGTTGAGTGAATCGTAGACGGCAGATTGTTCCATGAATGGCATGATAAAGACCGACCATGCCCAGTATCCCTGGTTGTCCGCGATGCCGGGATTCGGCCGGATGTCGACGTAGCCTGGAGGAAACACCGAGTGCGTATCGTGATAATTGTGAATCGCGATCCCCAATTGTTTCAGGTTGTTTTTACAGGTACTTCGCCGAGCGGCTTCACGAGCCTGCTGAACTGCTGGCAGGAGAATGGCCACAAGCGTCGCGATAATCGCGATGACCACCAACAGTTCGATCAGAGTGAACCCTGTTCGATTCTTTCCAATCGTGTGACTAAGAGACTTCATGGATGTTCCTCTCACAAAGGATGTTAAAAGAAATGATGACATGGAAATGATTGGTTACTCGTCGGTCTTTAACAGAATGCGGCAGCCATCGATGAGGGCCATATATTGTATGAAGAGCGTTCGACGGTCTTCACTGATGCGGACAAGGTCGTTGGGCTCGATGCCAGGGCGATCCTTAACACCCATTGCCAGATAATCCGTCTCTGGGTGACCGAAGATGGATTGTGAAGCAGCCAGTCCGGCCTGATTGGTGATAATGCCGACGATTGGATACGTGAACTTAATCTCGACTGTCCCTTGTCGATGGATCGCTTCGCCTTCATCCGCTCGTACGAAGAACATGAGACTGCTGACCGTCAGACCTGATGGAAGATGGTGAACCGGCGGCTTGTATTCATCCGGATGGTAGCTGCCAGGATCAACAATGTTGACGATCTCTTTACCCGTCGTCGTGATGCCTTCCCGCTCGAAGAACAACAGCGGGCCAGTTTGTGATCCCAGTTGTAACGGAGCATCTCGTAGAAACGTCAGATTGGATGTGCATCGCAGGACGCCTCGGACAGCATTATCCATGGATGTAAAGCCATCGACGAACGATTGATGATCGATCGCCTGGATCTTCCCTGATTTCACCGAGACGGCCGTCCCTTCCATCAACCGGAGTGGTTCATACTCGCGATCGCTTTTGGCATCTTGGGCAAATGCCTCGACCGATCCCGTTAAGACGCCGCAGTTCGCCACGCCATTTTTCTGGACTTCGACACAGAAGCGTGTTCCCAGATCGACAATCTCACCACTGGGCGTTTCCAGACGGAAGCCGATCGCAGAATGAGGGACATCCGCGTCAACCTTTCCAGAGAGGAGTTGAACCTTGTTTGTCCCCGTAAACTTCAATTCGGCAGGGGCTTCGACATTCACCAGCACGCCGCTCGCCATGCAAAACTGGGCGAATCCCTGATCCAGGCGGACGACTTCACCGCGATGCAATCCTGCAGACAAAAGACGCTCCTCAGTTTGATCGGCTTCCAGCTGTCTCAGAGGAAATGCGACCAAAGCGGGGCGGGCAGTTCCCGAAACGAACCATTCAACACCCCAGCAAACAGAAAGAATCATCACCGACGCCAGCAGACAGGTCATCAATCCTGCAATGCGTGGAGTGACCCACGAGAAGGAGGCGTCGTCGGCTGCTTGGTGCACGGCCTTGCGACGACTGACTGGTTCTCCCAAGGCTTCATCTTCCAGAATGTGAGGCTGACGTAATGCGACTGTCTGCGCAACATATTCGACGTAGATCTGGACCGCCTGATCATCTTTCCTCAGGATGTTTTGGAGACGATCAAATTCCTCCTTGAGCATTAACCCTGACTGGAGGGTTCCGAAAGAATCCAGCAACTCATCGAGTGAAGCAGAGGTCAGTCCACGATTCATCCTTCGCCCTCCAGCTTGAGAGCAAAGTCGACGCACTTGAACAGCTTTCTTTTCAGAATACTGAGTCGACGATAGATCACCGGAACCGACTTGTTGAGCTTGGTAGAAATCGACGCGATCGTTTCGTCATACTGATAATGATCTCGCAGCAGATCACGGTCATCGGGGCTGAGCTTATTCAGGCAGTCCTTGAGAATCTCGTCACGCATCTCGAAGATTTCTTCTCCCCCGACCATGCGGTGCGTGATCTTCTGCAGGATGTCATCGTCGAAAACCATTAGCTTGCGTCGCTGGGCCTGTGCTCGAAAGTGCATACGGGTGTGATTCAGCGCGACCCCCGTTGCCCATGCCAGAAAATGGCGTTGTCGATCGAATCGCTCGAACGACTGCCACAGCGCGACGCTGACGTCCTGAAAGACATCATCTGCCAGATCCTTGGAACCGACCATCGCCAGAACACGAGCATAAATCTGTGGGTGATACCGTCCATAAAGACGGATGAACTCCAGATGCGATGCCTCCTGCCCGGCGTTCGGCCGGAAGGCTTCATACTGGACTTCAAAGCCGTCTTTATTCACATTTGCCTCGCAAATAGATTCACATTTACTTATCTATTTGCGGGTTTTGTAGCAGATTCTCACAGATTCTCACCGGAATCGATAAAATATCCACATTTTTTGATGTGTCGTCGGGACATAAAAAAACTCCGACTCGAATTTCTCGAGCCGGAGTCTGTCTTTGCCGTTGATTCGGCCTTATCGGCCTCTCACCTCAGGGATTAGCCGAGGAGGTTCAGGACCTGTTGTGGGTTCTGGTTGGCAATCGACAGAACCGAAATACCAGCCTGGTTCAGAATCTGAGCCTTGGTCATTTCGGCGGTCGTTTCAGCGAAGTCGGTATCGGTGATGACCGAGCGGGCTTCGGAGATGTTTTCCAGAGCAACGCCCAGCGTCGTCACGTTCGTATCGATGACGTTTCGTTGAACAGCACCGAGGCGACCACGCAGAGTCGAGACGCGGTTGATCGCTTCTTCGACGATATTGACCAGAGTTGAACCTGGTTTCTCTGGGCTGATATCGAGCAGGCTCTTACCACCGCCGGTGCCGAGTTCGTACAGCTTACCGCTGACACCACCCAGTCGGGCTGTGTTAACCGCTTCGATACCAATTCCGATTTGGCCGGACGAGTTGGCTTGCTGACCAATCTGGAACAGTGAACCGCCACCGGTGATGGTGATGACTGCACGACGTCCTGAGACGTTATTTTCTTCGTTGAAACTCAACGATGCATCGAGAGTCGAAGTGCGAATCTTCGCAGCCAGACCGCGGCTTTCGACAACCTGACCGTTGATCGTTGCCTGGAGGTCCAGACCAGCGTCGCGAGATGTTCTCGTGGCGTTATCTGTTCCAACAGTGTCAAAGCTGCCGGTGATCGTTGTGAACTGCACGAAGGCGTCAGAACCATAATCGGTACTTTGCAGCTTCAGGATTCGGCTGGCAACATCGAGAGTCTTGGTGCCCTGAGTCGCAGCTTCGCCGATGACTTCTTTCCCGTTTCCTTCGACAGAGACAGAGACCAGATCGCGAGCAGCGGCTGCGCCTGAGGTGGTCCCGGTCTGAAGGAGGTTCGCGATGTCTTCAGCGGTCGTGGTAACATTGCCATTGGCATCGGTTGCCAGGGTGAACGTAACCAGCTTATCCGAAGTACCAGTGACGCTTGAGACGTTGACCGAGAGAGCCTGCCCGGCTGTCCCTGGATCGGTAAACGCAACACGAGCCTGACCAGCTGTTCCGACGGCGCTGTTGTCGTAGAACGTCAGGCCGTTGTTGGCACCATCGTTACCGCCTCGGAGTTCCGAGACAACGGAAGATGCAGTCATCAGTCCGGTCGTACCGCCGGTTGCTTCTGCTGAGACAAATTCGCTCAGTTGAGTCGCAGTGCCGTTGACGTCGACAGTCGTTCCCGGGCTGTTGATAAAGCTTTCAACATTTGCCAGAGTCGATGTGACTTCTCCAGCAGTTTTGGCCAACTGAATTTTCAGTGTGACGGCACCCGTTTCGGCATCGACGCTGAACGAGTTCACGCCCAGAGAAGCGGCTGTGGTTCCGGTCGCGAAGTCGCCAATTTGAACATTGACGCTACCGCCCAGTGTTGCAGAGGATCCGCCAGAACCGTTGTTACGGTTGTCAGAGATCTTCAACAGACCTGCATCGATACCGCCGGTCAGAGCAGTTGATGCAAAACCTGTCGCGACTGATGTACCACCGGTCGTCGTCGCATTTACCAGAGAGTTGGCCGTCGTGTTACCACGAATGGCAGCAATGATGTCCTGGTAGTTCGATGTTTCAACACCACCAGCATCAGTTGCCAAGTAAACAGTGACGGTACGAGCCGTGCTTGCTGCACTTGTCGTGACCCGGAGAGTCTGGCTGGCACCAGTTGTCGTCGCGAAGACGATGTTGACGTCAGGTTGAGCTGTCGTTCCACCTGCACCGGCAGTTTTGCGGGTGAACGATACGGTTGAGCTGCCCACCGTTGTACCACCGGCCAGTGACGTTGAAGCCACTGCAGCGCCAACAGTGGAACCAGCGGTTGTTGTTGCGGCAACGAGAGTCCCTGCTGTCGCATCACCTTTGATCGCAGCAATAATGGCAGAGTAGCTTGATGTTTCAACGCCTGATGCATCCGTTCCGAGGTGCACCGTAATCGTTCGGGCGGTACTGGCAGCAGAGACCGAAACAGCCAGTGTTTGAGAGTTGGCTGTTGTCGCTGCGAAGACGATGCTGATTGTTGGAGAAGCAGTTGTTCCTGCAGATCCACCAGCAGCGGCACCGCGGAATGCGATCGTATTGCCAGAGCCATCGGAAACCGTCGCGATATCAAAGGTCTGCCCAGTGACGGTAGCTGTATCGGAAGTCGCAGCCGTTGCGGAGTCAGTGAAGGCCTTCGTAGATCCCAGGTCGAAAGTTGCACCGGGTTCAAACGTGGCTTTCACACCGGTCACGTCTGAGATTGAGTTGATTGAATCGCGAACATTCGCCTTCGTGCTCGATGCACCCAGGAAGATGACCTGACTTCCCTTCGAGCCGGCGACTTCGACAGCGGCTGATTGTGTCAGAGATTTGCCCACGAATCGCAGCTCGCCTTTTTCGGCAGCTTGATTGATCGAGGCTTCGATCCTGATGGTGCTGGTGTTAGCGAACAGTGCTTCGTTGACCTGGAAGTCAGCGAGCTTGGCGGAGTCAGAGGCAGACAATTCGGTGACGAATGCCTTGCTACCGTCGATCAGCTTGTCACCTGCGAACGAGGTGTTCGCAGAAATCTTGTTGATTGCAGACAAAGCCGCATCAACCTGAAGCTGGTTCGCTTCGATTTCCGACTGAGACAGAGCACCGCTGTTGAGCGTTTCCTGAATCAGACCGCGGATCTGGTTGAGCAGGCCGCCCACTTCGCCCAGGGCTGAGTCTGCTGTCGCGAGCACGTTGTTAGCGCGACCGCTATTCTTGATCGACTGCTCGATCGAAGAAATTTGTGAACGCAGCGTTTCACTGGCGATCAGACCGGCAGGGTTATCCTTACCAGAGTTGATCTTCAGACCAGTTGACAGTCGTGTCAACGCAGTATCGAGTTGGCCGCCAGCTTTGTTCAAGCTGCGCAATCCGCGGAGAGCAGCGACGTTCGTGTTAATTCTCGTCATGGCGAATGCCTTTCTAGTGACTTCCTGTAACTACTACCGAGCGACACCCTTGATGTGAGGCCCTGAGAGTCGTGGTTCTTTGTGGATCATCCGTGCCGGAGGATGGCTTCCCTGATGATGTACGATTTCATTCCCACCTTTTATGACCGTTCGCTGGGTCGTGCTTGGGAGGGGAAATGATCTCGATCGTAGATCACTTCGAACCAAACGCGGGCGGTATTTGAGTGGCAGTCAAGTCGCAGACCGACTGTACGTGTCGAGTTGCGCAAGAACCTGTCTCGATCTATCGACGATCAGGGATGACTGCTTTAGAGAAAAAATGAATGTTCGGCAAAATAAACAGCTTGGTGAAAACACGGGCAATGAGCAGATCCAGAAGAATAGGCTAGGCTTTCCGGTCGTAGCGATTCTGCCGAAATCTGGCAAAATGATCGGAGGAAAAAAGCAACCTGAGTCTTAAATCGTTAAGCGTTCGACTTCCCGTTATTCGCCGACTCCGTCCCGACTTGCCGACTACTGACGTGGCGTTGGTATGCTCGAAGGCTTGCCATTGTTTGACGTTTGCGAATCGCGCTGAATGGCCTCGTAGACTTCCTGACGGTGAACTGGAATTTCCGTCGGAGCCTGAATTCCCAGACGAACTTTATCCCCACGGATATCCACGACCGTGATCACGATATTATCGCCAATGATAATACTTTCATCACGTTGACGAGATAGAACGAGCATGGGAACTCTCCTCAGGACCAGCCATCAGATTGGCCAGCCGGGATGATTGGGATGGGGGAATTTAAAGTTTAATCAATTCAGTTCAAACAATCGTTTCGCTCCTCATGAGCGATAGACACTGATGAACTTTCACAATCGTCTACAAAGGTTTGTTCGGCTCGAAATTGAACGAAAAACGATCTGAGTTTTTCGAAATTGAACATCGAGCCAAAACGGGCGTTAATCTGTGTTGGTCGTACGCTTTAAGCCAATTGAATCAGCTGAAAACTTCGAGAAACACCGGTAATCAATTTGACTTTAGAAAAACACATCGGAAGTCAGGCAAACTGACGGATCGCTGCATCTTCGTGATCAAAAGTGACCACCACGGACGTATCAGGCGACTTCTTTCTTGGGCTGGATCTTACGAACGCCTTCTTTATGTCGGGCCTTCATATCAAACAGTCCAAAAATTTCCGAAGCATTGAGACTTAGCGACTTCGACGAATCATCTCCGTCGCCTAATACCCGATTGAACATCTCACGTTTCTCTTTGAGGACGAGGTCGATTCGTTCCTCGACAGTCCCCTGGCAGATGAATTTGGTGCAGATAACCTGCTTTTTGACGCCGATGCGGTGAGCCCGATTGATCGCCTGATCCTCGACGGCCGGATTCCACCAGCGGTCAAACAGGAAGACGTAATGCGAGAATTGCAGGTTCAAGCCAACTGCTCCTGTGCCGTAACTCATGAGAAGCAGGTGAGACTTGGGGTCCTCTTTAAACTTCTTGAGAATCGGCTCGCGGTCTTTATGGGCGACTCCGCCATGGTAAACGAGGGTTCCGAATTGCTCGGGCATACGTTCGGCGAGCCAGTCGATCGTTTTCGTCCACTGAGAGAAGAGAATCGCCTTCTCGCCTGAGGCTGCGATCTCCTCCATATCAGCGACAAGACGCTCGAGTTTGACTGATTCCCCGGTAACGGGGTCGTAGTTCGCGATCTGTTTGAGTCGCATGACGAGTTCGAAGACGTGCTGGATCGTGATTTCCTCACCCATGGCATCAAGTTGCATCGTGCCATGCTTTTCCGCCGTCTCGTAGGCGTATTTCTGAGCGGGTGAGAGTTCGAGAAGTGCTTCTCGATCCAATAAAGGAGGCATGTCTTTCATGACCAGGTCTTTGGTCCGACGCAAAACATAGACATCGGCCAGCAGTTTCAACTGTCTCAGGTCAGGCGTGGCACGCTCGGGCACAACTCCCATGAATTCAAACAGCGAGGCCATTTCTTCCGGACGGTTCTCAATAGGAGTTCCCGTCAAAGCCCATGATTTTTTGCGTGGAATGCTTCGAGCCGCATCTGACGTTCGAGAGTCACGATTCTTGATGCGTTGGGCTTCATCTAAGACAACGAGATCAAACTTGGGTAAATCCTCTTCAGGACGTTCGCCCAGATCGCGGACCATCACTTCATAGTTGGCAAGGAGAACCGGGGCGCGATCCATTGACCACAGCATATTGCGTCGTGCTGTGTCCCCTTCTAACGTGGTGATAGGAATTTCCTCTGCCCAGAATTTGAATTCGCGCTGCCAGTTGGGAATCAGCGGTTTAGGGCAGACGAGGAGGATACGTCGCACCTGGGCAGCTCTCAAAAGCAGTCGGATTGCAGTGATCGTCTGCATGGTTTTCCCAAGCCCCATCCCGTCGGCGAGCATGGCTGACTTCTGCGAAAACAGCCAGGCGATTCCTTCATACTGATACGGGAACGGCTCAAACGGCATGACGAGTTCCTGGCTGGAAAACCAGGAATTCAGAGGCGGTTGAAGCATATAGAAGAGGCGATCTTCCAACGTGATCGCATCGGCGGGAGGCTTGATCCGGGCGGGCTTTTTCGGCTTATCCGCAGCTTCTTCGCCTTCGTTCTCCACCTTTTTCGGCTTGGGAGGCTCTTCGTGAGCTTTTTTCTCCTCGACGACCTTTGGCTTGAGGACTTCGACGCTATCTGGAAAGTTGACGCCAAATGTCTTCACCTTTCCAAACATCGGTTTCCAGCTCGGGACATAGCCGGGCTTGGCAAGCAGCGGGACGTCCTGCAGCATCACCGATGACCAGCGGGCCATCGCCGAATTCATTCCCGTGACAAGAATCTGTGGATTCAGGCCGAGATTGATGGACTGTGAAGTGAGATCAGCGTTTTCCTGGGCTTCTTCCATGGGATCATCCTTGATCGTTTTGGAGTCGCGTTGAATCAGTAGTTACATAGCCTTACGCAGCCGTTTTGAGGGTCTCGCGTAATGCCTCATTCGTGCGATAAAGCGGTTCACCCAGATCCGCTTCAGCAGGGATGCCTTTGAGCATTTCTGCAATAATCGCCAGATCTTCGCTGAATGCTTTGAGAGCATACAGTTCGTTGCGATTATGTGTCCGTTTGGCGTGTTCGGCGTCGTTTGGCTTGCCGGTTGTGTCATCGGTTTTGAGGACAGCGACGGGGGTTTCGATGTGATTTCTCAGGCCGAGGATATCGAGCTGATCAACCAGAATCGCGACGGGCTTAATCTGAACACGTTCCAGCAGCGTCTTGGCGATCAGTTCGCCCTTGATGAACGGTCCGAGTGTTGTCCCGTAGAGAATCTGTTGCGTTTTGTTTGGCTGTACGGGCGTCGTACACTGGAATTCCAGAGGACGGCCGGTGAGCGTTGTCACAAGCAGCCCTCCCATGAATCCACGATCCGCCATTTCGATGACGGTCAGGAATCCGAGTTTGATATCCTTCCCTGTGGCGGCAGTTGCCATAAGGCAGATCCCTCTTAATCTAGTTGTCGGAATTGCGCTGACTGATCTCAGCTGGGTTGTCGGACAGCGTCCCATCCGACGCGACAGAGTCTGCATCGGCGGGCGCGGTCGAGAGACTTGAGTCTCTTCGGGCGTCCGATTTTTCAGCTCGTCAAGCGGCGAGAAAGATAGCTATTAAGCAGACCTTGCGGGCAGTGTGTGACCGGAAAATTCTCGTCTGGTGTCATGTTTTCGCGCGACGGCACGGTCAGATTTATGTAGTCGTCACAGTTTAACAGCAGCATTTTCAAACAGCAGCGAGCCTGCATCGGCTGCGAAGTCTGATGTCGAGAGCATAGTTCCTGCCAGATCTAAAGTTTTCCCAGAAGCACAACGACATCGGGCAGTGGGCGATACTGGAGAATCCCGGAAGGACGCGTATCAACGGGGGGATCTTCCGGTGCACGAGGAAGCTGGGAAGCCAGACTCTGTTTGCAATCTAAAATGGTCAGATAGATGGCATCACCGAGTGGCTTCTCTTTGATGCGAGTCACCAGTTCGTTGCAAATGTTCTCAAGTAAGCCGGTCGTTCCCAGGCGGTCGATCACAAACGAGTCAGCCAGAATCATTGCGCGATGTTCGAGCAGCGAGATATAGATCAGGATTCCGTGTTGCCCTGAGGTGTGATGCACACGCAGATCGAAGAACGTGCTGAAGGCGCGTCGCTGCACTTCTTCCTTCATTTGCACCGGTGTTATGAAAAGTGCACGCAGCCAGTCAACTTGTGAGGCCATCCAGACACCAACCATGAAGCCCAGGATCAGCGGTAGAATCAGCCCAGCCAGATACAGCGAGTAGTTCGGCGAGGCCCAGGAGTGCAGTTCAGTGATCGGGAATGGCATGATGCTCCACGAGACAATCATGCAGAGGATTCCGAAGAACAATCCGCAGATGTCCTCGGCACGGTCATAACGTCCGGACGAGTCTGCGACCGCAACGAGAATCTCGGCGTCTAGTGTTCGTTCTGCTTCTTTGATGGCGAAACTGATTTTGCGCCGTTCGTCTTCATTCAGAAGTTTTTCAGCCTTGATCATCGAATTTCCTCAATCACGGTTGCCTGCTCGGAGATTTCAAACGCTCGCCCGACATGGAACGGATCACCAGCTGCCAGAAGCACCGCCGCCGCCCGAGAACCCGCCACCGAATCCCCCGCCACCACCGCCGAAGCTTCCTCCACCGAAGCCCCCTCCCCCGCCGCCCCAGCGGGACGATCGTCCAGAGCTCTGGAGCATGTGATACAAAGCCAGTCCGATAAAGCTGAAGAGCGCGCCCCAGAAGATCCACGCCCACCCCGAGCGTCCGCTGTTCATGAGGGAGTAGACCGTCACACCGCCAATCACCAGGAGAACGACGCCCCACAACAGTGAGTTACTGTTATTTGTATTTTTAATCGCTCCACTCGCAGGAGCGGTCATTTTCTTTCCACTGGCCAGTTCATACATCGCTTTGGACGCCGCGAGAATCCCGGCACTGTATTCCCCGGCACGGAAGTGGGGAACGAGGATCTGGTCGATAATTTGCTTGCTTTCTGCATCCTTCGAGCTCCCATAGCCTGCTCCCATTTCAATGCGCACCTTGCGATCATCTCGAGCCACAAGCAGTAGCATGCCTTTGTTGAAGGCCTTGCCATCGACCTCACGGAAGCCAATGCCCCAGCGGTCGTAAAGGTCCTGGGCTGCCTTCTCGATGCTCGATGGATCCCCTTCCAGATCTCGCATGCTGCGGACCGTGACGACATAGAGCGGGATTCTAGTCTGGTTCAGAAGCTTGTCGGCTTCTTCATTGATCGTCTTCTCATCGGCCTGGGTGACGATATCGGCATCGTCGACAACGAAACCCGCCGTTGGCTTGGTTGGCCCTTTGATGACGGTGGGGTTAGCCGGAGCTTGAGCCATCGCCATCTCAGACGCGCCAAACAGGAGCAACATTGCGAACACGGCGAGTTTGTGCATTCGATTCTCTCGACGAAAAGGAGAATTGTTGAGTCAACGAACAGAACGCATGGCAACCCGTCTTGGATCAATGACTATTCTTTTTTGTTCTCACAACCCTATGGAAGTGCAATTCAACTTCCCGGTCGATAACTCGTCTTAAACCCTCCACGAGACACGCTGGCTCGTTGTCCGACTCTCCCTGTCTGGTAATTTCCTCTAGAGGGGTTCCAGGGAAAACCGTAAAACAGGTTTGGTTGATGATCTGATTTCCTGCATCGAGTTCGGGGATGATGAAGTGGCAGGTCGCGCCATAGGTCAGCATGTGGTGGCTGTAGGCATCTTTGTAAGGCTGGAAGCCAGGGAACGAGGGGAGCAGGCCATGGTGCAAGTTGATGATCCGTCCGCCAGCGAATTCCCAGCAAAGCCTGCCAGGGAGAATGCGCATATAGCGAGCAAGGACGACATAGTCGATCTCGTGCTCATCGAGCAACGCGACGAACTTGTCGTTATCCGGATTCCCCTGTTTATCACCGATGTTCTGAAACGGGACATCGAACTGCTCTGCGATCCCGCGACACGTATTGCGGTTGCCGATCATCAGAGCACAGGTGGCTTTCAGACGATTATCTCGAATGCTGCGAAGCACAGCGAGCGGTGTCTCGGTCCGATAGGTTGCACAGATCGCGATGCGTGGCGGACGCGGATGTTCATCGCGTGACCAGGTGCGGATCGACAGGCTTTTCTGCTGCCCGATCTCGTTCATCTTTTCTCGCAGGGAGGCAACCGATTCATTCTGGGATGGCCATTCGCAGCGAAGCATCATCGCGAACAGCTTCTCGCTGTCTCGGTCGTACATCTGGATTTCGTAGATGTTCGCCCCGGCCGTCGCGACGTAATGAACGATCGGGTCCGCGAGGCCTTTGTTATCGGGACCGACTGCTGTGATGATGACCTGCATGCCAATGAGCGCCGTTAAGAGAGTCTGGATGTGGAATTCAAGGTGTTTGACATAAGACGAGCCGACGGCTGTGAGGCTCGTCGGCTCGAATTGTTTGTCTATTGTCATCTCGTGAGGAGACGAGAGTCAAAGGCGAAAATTACTTCGCCGCTTCTGGCTTGGTTTCGTGGTCGTGATCATGATCGTGACCATCGGCACCGTGGTTATGAGTCAGTTCACCTTCGTATTCTTTGTCGCCAATCTTGACGTGCACGTGGCCGTGGAGGGCTTCAATGTCAGCGATTTCTTTGAGGTGGTCGTGCTGAGGTTCAGAAATGAACTTCGAGGCCTTGCCTTCGGCGTCGCCTGTCTGTGGCTCGGCCTTCAAGGTCAGCTCATCTTCGTGATCGCCGTGAGCCATATGAAAACTGATATCGGTTGGGGTAACCGCAACAGGGACATCGGCATGGGCACCGAGGACGTAAATCGTGACGACTTTGGTGGTCGCGTCGAACAGAACTTCGGCGGTGTATTCATGCTTGCCGAGTTCGATCAGGTGACCGCCGTGAGGTGCGGTGTGTTCGTGGGCGTGTTCTGCGTTTTCTGCTTCCTTCTTCATATCCGCGTCGGTCGCAGTTTTCATGGCGCCTTGCTCGGGGCAACCGGCCAGCAGGATGGAGGAAAGAAAGGCCATTCCCAGGGTGAGGAGTGAGTTTCGAGGCATGGTGTCGTCCTTGTCGTAAAAAGGTTCCGGGCGGAATGTGTGGGGAAAAATCCATGTCATCTGACGTTGTTCAGGTTGACCCGTTCAGTCTAGTCAATCGTTTATCCGTTGTGAATGGGCAGCGATGTTTTCAGCTCACCAGTCGAGACTCGGTCGTAAAGTTCCAATAAGGCCATGCGAACGTTGCCATGATGCTTGTTGAAGAGTTTCACGATTTCTGAATCAGTCATTTCGCTGGAGGGAAGTAGTTTGTCGATCAGACAGCCCAGCAGAGCCGGCGAGGTCTTCGTTTCAATCAGGGTCGGCAGTCGTCCTTTGACGTGCGACGTAATGAGGATTCGAACAGACTTTGGCCAGCCGAACGTCTTCAACCAAGTCCAATATGGCCAGGTGAGTTGTTCGACACCATCCAGGAGCAGGATCCGTTGGTTTTGAATGGCGCTATGAATCTGATCATGATGCTCTCGAGAGAGACACCATTCGCCGCGGGAGAGCTTGATGCGAGTTGTGGAATAGCCTTTCCCGTGCAGGAGAATTCGCAGGTTATCGAGGAGAGTCGATTTGCCGTGACCGCAGGGACCAACGATAGCGGCACGATGTCCCAGTTGTTCCCATCTGGTCAGCAGGGATTCCAGTGAATTCTTGGTATCGAGAAACTGATACGGCAGCGAATCGAGATACCTCGACGCAAAGGGATTCTGATCAGCCGGGACTATCGTGCACATGGACGAGATTCTATCATCCGACTGACCAGTAACGACAACCTTCGCGCTGAAGTTTACTTCAGCTTCATGACTCAGGACGTATTCCATGCGGATCGGCATCTACGGCGGGACTTTCGACCCGGTGCATTTCGGGCATCTTCTTTTGGCGGAGACCTGTCGAGAAGCGGGCCAGCTGGATCAGGTCCGATTCATTCCTGCCGCGAGATCCCCATTCAAACCGGATGCCCTCATGACGCCAGGGAAAGCCCGGGCCGATATGCTCGATCTGGCGACTGCGGGAGTGGCAGAGTTCGTTGTTGATCGACGCGAGATCAAGCGAGAAGGGGTCAGCTACACCGTCGAGACATTGGAACAACTGGCCAGCGAGTTCGCAAACGACGAACTCTTCCTGCTGATGGGAGCAGACTCATTGGCGGACTTTCCGAAGTGGAAAGATCCGAGCCGTATTCTGGAACTGGCTCGCGTGATTGCCGTCAATCGAGGTGGAGAAGCAGAGCCGACGCTGGATCACATCAAAGAGGAACTAGGTGAAGCAGCTGCTTCACGCATCCAGATCGTGACGATGGTCTCAGTCGCGATTTCATCGAGCGACTTGAGACAGCGTATTGGGGAAGGGAAAGGAATTCGGTTTCAGACACCGCGTCCGGTGGAGCGGTATGTGGAGACGAATGGATTTTATAAGCAGGGTTAAGATGTGTTTTGAAACGAATAATGTCTGCTGGCTGTTACTAACATTGTGAGCGGATGGATGCCTATCGCTCACCCTCAGCCGCCCGTCGGGCACCTTCTCCCCGCAAGGGAGTAGGAATGCAACACGGCTCCCCTCAAGGGAGAAGGGACGAAATTTATGCCATCAACATTCGTAGCTCATCGTACGAAAATGTCGCTCGGAAGTTGCCGTTGGTGTGAGTCTGGTAGAAGAGGTCGTTGGTTAAGTCAGCCGCAGTGAGCATCATGCCGGCGTAGGCGTAAGTGTCGATGCACATCCAGCCGTCGATCAAAGTGGGCAGGCCGGAGGATTGGGGGGTGTGGCCGACAACGACGGTGCGTCCTTCTTCCCAGACGGGCTGGTTCTTTTTGAACTTCTGCCAGCGAAGGTACTGTTTGTCCTGATCGCCGAGTGCGACGCCCGGTTCGAGGTTGGCGTGCGTGAAGACGTATTGCTCGGTTTCAAAGTAGGGAAGGCAGTCTTCCATGAAATCGATGTGGCTCTTGGGGATGTTCGAGATCGAGCCGCCGTAGGATTCGAGCGTACTTTTGCCGCCGTATTCCATCCAGAGGTGAGCGGGTTTGCGACCTTTGACGACTTCGAGAACCATCTCCTCGTGGTTCCCCTTGATCGTGACGAGATGGCAGGCTTTCTGCATCTCGAGCAGCATCTCGATCACGCGTCTGCTGTTGGCGCCGCGGTTAATCATGTCGCCGAGGATGATCAGCGTGTCATCGGATGTGATGTCGAGTTTTTGGAGTAATGTTTCGAGTGCACGATCACAGCCATGGATATCGCCGATGGCCATCAGTCTGGGTGACGTCATAGTTCCCCTGCCTAGGTGTTTGTGGCCTTACCAGTCCGAGCGAAAGGTCCACAATACCGAGCACAGGAACCGATTGGAACATGATTGGCTCAAATTTGGGTATCAACGGCAAGATAGGGGTTCACATCAAGCTCGTTGGATACATTTGCAATCAACAGCTAAGTACGGCGTTAGTTACTTCCAAAGGCACCGAAGGCGAAGCCACTCGCGAAGCCATTCGTCAGGCCATCAAAGAGGTGACGCTCGAAGAAGGCGGCACAGGCTTCTGGCTTGGTGTACTGCAGGAAGATGCGGTCTCCCGGCTGGATGATGATCGATTTACTCGGATCGCATTTGACGTCTTTCAGGTCAACTCGGATCGGCACAATGCAGCCATCGGGCATCGTTCGCATGACGATGACCCTTGAGGCTCCGACGGTCACATCCTGATTCAGGACAGAGGCTCCGCCGATGCTCTTATTGCTGAGGACTCGACGAGATTCAGCCAGTGAGATCGCACCGATGAGATCCAGATCGTAGTCACGCGGGAGAGGGAACTGTCCGCCGCCCAGAAGTCCGCCCGTGAAGAAGAATTCCCGGTTACGCGATTCGATGAAGACCGTATCGCCGTCGTAGAGAAGGACATCTTCGGAACTGAAAGTTGGGACTTCACCAGGATAGAGAGCCAGCGGGATACGAAGGACGGTTGAGTTCTTCAGGGTTGCATCCTGGTGTGGACACGACGAGTAGTCTTCGACATAGGGCTCTGCGGTTTGGGGCAGTGAGTAGCCGTTGTCGCCGTTGAGGTCCAGTTGATACTGCGGGGCGAAGTCTTCATGAGACAGTTGTTGAACGCGTCCGGGGTCGTACTCCGAATCATACTGGTAAACTTGCTGTTCGATATTCTGCCCGCGGAAGACAGCTCGTTGCGGCATCGACCAGCCGGAGCCGGTACCCTGCGTGGGTTGGAAGCCGCCCATCGGGCTGATCTGTGGCACAGGAATGGGCTCGGGAGCGGGTGGTGTTTGCTGTTGTGGAGTCAGATTCTGATGCGATCGTTCCTGGGCACACAGCTGGCAGTAACGACCGCGAGATCGCATGACGTAGACAGCGTTTTCTGCATCGAGTCCGGGAAGGCCGCCGCTCATGACAAGGGCGTGGGCGACATCGTTTTCGTAAGCTGGCAGTTCGACCAGCATACTACTTCCCTTGCGGGTGACGATGGTGTTGACCTGGGAGGCTTCGAAGACTTCGTTGACATCTTGAGGTCGGTCACGTCGTACAACCATGACGCGGTACGAACGAGCTTTTTGCAGAGAGACGATAATCTTTGCTGTGCTTGGGCGGGCTCCCGAGGCGAGCATCCCGCCGGGGCCTGTCTGGGCGCGTCGAATCTCGTTTTCAACCTCTCGAAGTGTCAAACCGCGAACGTAAACTGGCTCGGAAAGCGGGATGGAGATCGTCCCGTCTTCACGGACTTTGACGGGATAGCCAATGCGGGGTGCAGCGTTATCAGAGCCCGGTGCAAAGACCGGAGGAGCTTCTTCGTCTTTGCCGAGGACCCCTTCAATGAAGATGCCGAGCACATCGCCTGTGTCGACGCGGTGTTCCAGAGGCTTGGCTTGTCCAAGGAGGCCAAAATCGATCGGCTGTTGCTGTGATCGAACGCCGTTGGGAGTGAAATACTGGCCGCCGAGCTGCTCAGCGTCGATGCCGTGAATCGGATGAAATCCCGCACACCCAGACGCTGCGAGCAGGCAAATCGCCAGCAACAGGCGTTGGCGCGGTTGGATGTGCATTTTGGCCCAGATTCACTTGAGTAGAAACGAGTCAGCGGAATCACTCAACGGTAATATCGGCACAGTCACTGTGACCGCTACAGTCGGAATAGGCCTTAAATTGTCAAACTGCGCAGTTCTGAGCGACTGCGAAGCTGTTTTTGATCTCAAGCTAAAAGTTGCCAGCTACTTGACCGTCATCGCGGAGCATGAGATTTCCCATTCCTCTGTTTGAGTTTGTTGACGCATGCTGCCTGGACGGCTTGGTAGGCGAAGCGAGAGCAGAGCTGCGAAGCAGATCAATCAGCGTGAAAGCGTTCGGACGCGAGAAAGCATCGGAAACCACTGATAAACAATGTGGGAGAGGTCCGGTTAAATCCGGAAGAGGGCGAAGTTGTCAACTTTAGGAGAATTCGAGTCAGATGAATTTCCCTGCTGAGGCCCCGTTTTCTTTAGTTCCCTTGGGAATCTGATATCATGGCGGGTGCATCCGCACATTGTGTCAGTTCCCGCCTATAGAAAGTAAGGATTCGTCGTGGCTCGTGAAAAAGTGATTCTCGCGTATTCGGGAGGTCTGGATACCTCCGTCGCGGTCAAGTGGATCAAAGAGACGTACAACATGGACGTCATCACGTACACCTGCGACCTCGGTCAGGAACGTGATCTGGCAGGAATCAAGGAAAAGGCCCTGAAAACGGGCGCTGTCGAAGCCATTGTGGAAGACGTCCGGAACATGTTCGTCGATTACTTCGTCTGGCCGTCGCTGATGACTGGCTGTATGTACGAAGGGAAGTACCCGCTGGCGACCGCTCTCGGACGTCCGCTGATTGCCTGGCGGATGACGGAAATCGCCAAAGAACATGGCGCCCATGCGGTCGCTCATGGTTGTACGGGGAAAGGGAACGATCAGGTTCGTTTCGATGTTTCTTTCCAGACATTAGCCCCTCGTCTGAAAATCATCGCCCCGGTCCGCGAATGGCGCTGGACTCGAACTGAAGAAATCGAGTACGCCGAGAAGCACGGCATCAAAGTCGAAGCGACCAAGAAGTCGATCTACTCGACCGACGTCAACCTGTGGGGACGCAGCGTTGAAGCGGGCGTTCTGGAAGATCCATGGCTGCCACCGCCCGCTGATGCCTATCAGTGGACCGTCGCTCCGGAAGATGCTCCGAATCAGAGTGTCGAGATTGAGATCGAATTCGAACAAGGCCGACCAATCGCTCTCAACGGAGAGAAGATGGACGGCGTTGCTTTGATCGAGTACATCAACAAAGTCGGCGGCGAGCATGGCGTTGGTCGTATCGATCACGTCGAAAACCGACTCGTCGGAATCAAGAGCCGCGAAGTTTACGAAGCCCCCGCTGCGGTCATCCTGCACCTGGCTCACCGTGAACTGGAAAATCTGACTCTGAGCCGTCAGTCCATGCGATTCAAGACTTACGTTGCTCAGACTGTTTCAGACATCATTTACGATGGTCTATGGTACTCAAGCTTCCATCAGGATCTGATGGGCTTTGTCGAGAAGAACCAGCGATACGTCTCTGGTCACGTCCGCGTGAAGCTGTTCAAGGGAGCCGCGACTGTCACCGGCATGAAGAGCGAGCACAGCCTGTACAACAAGGATCTGGCAACCTACGAAGAAGGGGACCAGTTCCCACACGACACAGCCATCGGCTTCATCCGCATCCACGGACTGGCCCAACAGACCCAGGCCCGTCAGCAACTGCTCAAAGGCGAACCAACCGTTCGTCCGGCACGCATCGTGCCGCCGTCTGAGTAAGAGTTTTTGCTCGGCTGAAAGAATCGAAAGCGGGAAGGTGAAAGCCTTCCCGCTTTTTTTTGTGCGAGGTTCGGGGGGACTGGAGATTGTGGTCTAGGCTCTAATCCCCTGGTCTCATTTCAGACCAGTTGCTGACTTTTTTCTCTACTGAAAAACGAGCAGATTTCGACTTTAAGAAAATTGGAATTTTGTTAGGTCGACTTTACCAAGTACACAGAGGCAATGTTCTCTGGTCCGAATTCCACCACAGTCATCGAATTGTGAAGGTGAGTTCTCTCAATCGGAGTTTCGACATCACCTACGTAGCGGACTCCTGCTCCATATCCTGTCTTCGAGGTTATCCTGACCTTAACGGCGTCTTGCTTGGTCTCTGTTTTTGGGCCATAGACAAAAAGATCGACAGCCTGACCAATCTGCATCATCTCGCGTTCGCTTCGATCTGGGATTTGGAAGTTAGGAAAATGGTGGTCAGCCAGATGTTCAGCATTTTGGAAATGTGGAGCAGGCAATGGTGTTTCACGAACGAGGATTTGGTCAAAACAATTCAATCCTTTTCTGGATGCCCAGAATCTTGGTGTGATTCCCCAATGATTCGGTGAATCCGGGTTCGCACCGCTGGCAATCAGAGATGTGATTATCCCGTCATTCTTAACCTGTAAGGCCGTGTAAAGTGCGGTTTCTCCCGTCCGATAAGAACGTAACTCTGTGTCTGCTCCAGCCGCGAGTAATTCATTCACACCTTCGAGCCATCCAGAAGCGACTGCAAAAGCGAGAGCAGACATTCCATGTTTGTCTTGTTCATTTAGTAGACCGGATTTAATGCCGGTCCGCATGACGCTCAGATCGTGAGTAGGTTTCCATCCGCCACAATTTGCAAACCACTCTTTAAGAGAACCTGATTCTGCCATCTTACTTTTCCAGCATGTGACCATCTTCGTGCCTGAAGACACGATCATTGTATTAAAACACAATGATAACCTCATCGCGAATATGCCAAACAGCAACTGTCAGTCATATTCCGACGGAGCAGATCTGTCGTCCAATCCATTCGTATGATTTTTCGTTGTTGCCGCCGGGAGATCCGAAGAAGGCATCCGATTCTCCCGGTGCAACCTTATTAATTAGTGTTAGATTTCTTGGTCTACCGACTGTTCCCAGCGAGCAGTTGTAGTTCCCATGCGAGAGCGATTCCAGTGCCTCCGCCGTGGTCTGCCAGGACTCCGGCTAGACGACCTCCAACCAGTACATCAGATCGACGAATCCGGCTGGTGGAACTGACGCCTCATGGGAAGTCAGTTATTAAGCCAATCTTCAAAGCACACGTTGCGACGATCGAGAAAATCTTCGCGAAGCTATCGCAGAAAGAGATCAAGCACTTGGAGCAGTCGTTGAGGAGTGTTGGTTTGGAAGCGGAAGAACTGTTGAAGCAGAACAATGCCGAAGGTCAGTCCCAAAGCTGACCGCAAGTCAGACGTTGTGTAGAGCTGCCGATAGTGCATTTTCCATCAAACTTCGTTTTGCGAACAAGGGTATAATTTGTTTCGCTGAATCAATTATGGCGAATTGACCATGGAGCGATTTCGTTGCGGTGTCACCTGCCTTCTTTTCCGGTCGAACCAGATGGTCCGCGCAGTGGTCTTCATGTTATCAGTTTGAGCCCTTTTTTCTCTGCAATTGCCTGTAGTGCTTTCACTGTTTCCAGCCATGAAATGTCAGTCCGATACTCACCGAAGTATGACCCGAATTCTGCTCTCCAACTCTCGTGCTGCTCTCGTAGCGAACTGGTGCTCACCTCGACTTGCGGCTTCATTGTTCCTGTCTCCAGTCCAACAATGCGCTGGTGCATCTCAGATAGCAAACGTCGCGCGAAGTCACGACTTTCATTTAGAAATGCCTCAACTGAAATGACATGGACGCCCTGTCGGGCCGTCCAAACTTGAATCCCATCGATCACTTGCTCTCGATTGTCCCAGTGAATTCGTAGTTCGGTCCCGATCCGCACCATCTGAAACTTGGGGCACGCCACCAGATATGGGGTAGAGGGTGATCGCTCGCCAAGCCATTCCCACGCTTGATACCAAAGTTCGTCAAATTCTAGTTTTTCGTCACATGGTTTCTTCAGTTCCATCAAACGCGGCCAGTCTGAAGCAAGCCGTTCAATTGTCGGTGGAAGTGGTGCCACCGCCGCAGCAACGCTCCCCAGTAAATCTCGCGCAAACGCAGCAATCTGGTAGTCGGCGTCTTGCTCAGTCATTTCCCAATGCGACAGTATCTCATCGGTATAGCGAAATAGCGTTTGCTCACCAACGACCATACGAAATCGACCATAGGTCAAGGCAAACCAGCTTAAGCTCTGATTGCCCGGCTCTCCCCA
>SXPC01000232.1 GCA_005778225.1 Planctomyces sp.
CTTCGTCGACAATGATCAGGGTCCGCTCGAACTGACCCATGTTCATCGTATTGATGCGGAAATAGGCCTGCAGCGGGAAGTCAATTTTGACACCCTTGGGCACATAGATGAACGACCCACCCGACCAGACAGCCGAGTTGAGGGCAGCGAACTTATTATCCGAAGGGGGAATGATCGTCCCGAAATACTCGCGGAAGAGTTCAGGATGCTCTCTCATCGCGGTATCGGTGTCTGTGAACAGAACGCCCTGCTTGGCAAGGTCTTCCTGCAGCGAGCCGTAAATCACTTCCGATTCATATTGGGCTTTGACACCCGATAGATATTTCTTCTCCGCTTCCGGAATCCCCAGACGATCGTACGTCTTGCGAATATCTTCCGGCACTTCATCCCACGTCTTCCCCTGACGGTCGGACGCTTTGACGTAGTAGAAGATATTCTGGAAGTCGAGATCCGACATATCGCCACCCCAGTTGGGCATCGGCTTGCTGTCGAAAATCTCCAGCGACTTCAGTCGGAAGTCGCGCATCCAGTCAGGCTCACCCTTCATCTCAGAGATCTGAGCCACCACATCGCGACTCAAACCCTTCTTGCCAATGAAGGTGTACTTGTCAGTCGGATCATGAAATCCATACTGATAATCACCAATATCGACGTGAGCCTTCTCGGTTTCAATTTCTGTCGTCGCCATAACCATCATCCTCTATGTTTTAAGGTAGGACCGTGCCCACCAGTATCTTCAAATCAAGCTGTCAAACTTGGACTGTCCAGGATTTCGAGCTTACGCCCCTGCACCAACCGGCTGCTCAACTTTTTCTTCAGCCGCGATTTGTGGGTGACGCTCGCGGACACCTGCATAGCCTTGTTCGTGCAATTCATGAGCCAACGCAGCATCGCCAGTTTCGACGATCCGGCCGGCCAGCATGACGTGGGTGAAGTTCGGAACGTTGTATTCCAGCAGACGCTCGTGGTGGGTAATGATCAGGACGCCCATGTGTTCGCCCGACAGCTTCGCGAGCCCTTCACTGACGACGCGAACCGCATCGCTGTCCAAGCCGGAATCGGTCTCATCGAGAAACGCAAAGCGTGGCTTGAGCATCGCCAGCTGCAGAATCTCCATGCGTTTCTTTTCGCCGCCGGAGAAACCTTCATTCAGGTAACGACGGGCGAAGTCGTGATCCATGTTGAGGGCGTTCATCGTCTCGCGGAGTTCTGTGCGGAACTCACGCATCGGCATCAGATTCTCGCCTTCTTTGCGTTCCGGATTGCGGACGTTCGTGACTGCATGTCGCAGGAAGTCCGCTACTTTCACGCCTGGAATTGTGACGGGGTACTGAAACGCCAGGAACATTCCCAGACGAGCCCGCTCACTGGGATCGAGCTCCAGAATGTCCTGACCATCAAGCGTGATCGTTCCTTCGGTGACGTCATACTTCGGGTGACCGGCCAGAACATAAGCCAGCGTGCTTTTTCCCGAGCCGTTAGGGCCCATCAACGCATGGACTTCACCCTGGCGAATCGTCAGGTTCACACCCTTCAAAATCGGAGTGCCACCCACGCTGACGTGCAAGTTCTCAATCTTCAATACCGCTGCAGACATCTCAAAACTTTCCTATGGATACATGATGCTGGTGGAGACCAGAACCTGAATGTTCGCCACAGAGGACACAGAGATCACTGAGAGAAAAAGCCCAGCATGGAGTGCTGTTCTAAATTGCCGATTCTCGTTCTTCCTCGGTGCTCTCTGTGAACTCTGTGGCTAAATTTGATCTTCTATGCATCCTCCGCAGTTGGGCGGGGGACTTGATTTTGAGTCACTTCCCCGTTGCCAGTGGAGTCAGTTCGAATTCACAACAGTGATGACCGTCCAGGCAACAGTTTGTTAACTTCACAGAGACCCCGAGGATCTCTTCGAAGACGGTCTGTTCCAGCTGGCAAATCGAAGGGTCGCTCGACGCCAGCTCGATATAGGGACAGTTGTTTTCTCGCAGGATCGGGAGTTCCTGTTTCAGGTCGATCTCGACGTTGAAACCTTTTTCGACCAGCGTATTCTTCAGTTGTTCGAGTCGTTGCGAGGGTGACGATCCGCTTACCCCCGCGCCATACTGGCCGACGAGGTTCTGCTTCAGGCTGGCGACGACATCCTGACGCACCTTCGCGTCCGGAATTTTGGCCAGCTCTCGCCACAAAATCAGGGCCAGCTCGGAGTAGTTGCTACCCATCGCTGCCAGGCCGGATTGCGTCACCTTATATTCATGGTGAGGACGGCCTCGATCAGCTTTAATTGTTTCGCGTTGAATCATCCCGGCAGCCTGCAGACGCGTGATCCGGATTCGCACTGCCGTTGCAGTCACTCCCATCACGTCGCACAACACCGGAATCGTCGCGCTGCGCAGGCGATTCAGCTGTTCGAGCAGCTGACGATCACCATCGTCGAGAGCGGGTTGTTGAGCTGGTCTGACCACTTGTTCATTCCGTGAGAAAGTCGCGAGAAGGATTCTCGGTCCTCCAAAATTCTAAGCATCACAACCTTTTTGACAACTTTGATTGCGTTAAATGCGACAATTGAGATCCAGTCTCACCAGTCATCTGATCCATTGTCGCAGATCTGTTTTCCAAGCCGAGGATTTCTTCATTCTCGCTACCGTCTGCGAACTCCCATGGGTATGCTGACAAAACACATTCCCAGATTCTGCACGTTTCTGGCCCACGTTCCCGCGCTCGCTGTTCCCTTCACCTTCGATACGCACTTACCGGGGCTGTTTTACCCAGCTTCCGTATTCTACCGTTGCGTCCGTCGTTCGTACTCAGGAAGGCTCCCGCTCCATGGAGAATGCTTCACAAGTCCCCGCCCCGAATCCTCCGTCGTCCGGTACTCCAACCTCTCGACAGGGTGGCGAACAATGGGGTTCGCGAATTGGTGTCATCCTCGCGGTCGCGGGGTCAGCCGTCGGGCTAGGTAACTTTCTCCGCTTTCCAGGCCAGGTCGCCCTCAACGGCGGCGGTGCCTACATGATTCCCTACTTTGTTTCACTGCTGATCCTCGGCATCCCGCTCTGTTGGGCGGAATGGACGATGGGACGCTTCGCCGGTCGACACGGCAACAACTCCGCTCCCTCGATCTACCATTTCATCTGGCCGAACCCGATTTCGCTGTTCTTCGGCATGATCGGCGTCATTGTCCCTCTCATCATCTACATGTACTACGTGCTGATTGAATCGTGGTGCTTAGCCTATGCCCTCAACTACCTTGATGGCACTATGATGAAGACCAACGATTTCGGCAAGTTCTTCGACGGCGTTACCGGTGCAGGCGTTGATGGCTATGAATTCAATACCGGCTACGTGAACTACGGTTTCATCATACTCTTCGTCTTCGTCATCAACTTTGCCCTGATTTACCGTGGCGTGAGTAAAGGCATTGAACGCTTCTGCCAATTGGCCATGCCGCTGATGCTCATCTGCGGCGTGATTGTTCTCATTCGAGTGTTCACGCTCGACGCTCCCGTCGCCGATAAGCCCGATCAGAATCTCTATAACGGCTTGGGCTACATGTGGAATCCCGACTTTACGGCTTTGGGAAATCCCAAAACTTGGCTTGCGGCTGCCGGTCAGATCTTCTTTTCTCTGTCGGTCGGATTCGGCGTCATCATCAACTACTCCAGCTACCTGAAAAAGAAAGATGAGATTGCCCTTTCCAGCCTGACCGCCTGCTCCGTCAACGAGTTCTTTGAAGTCTGCATGGGGGGATTGATCACCATTCCTGCTGCTTTTATGTTCCTGGGTGTCCTCGATCCAACAATTATTTCGTCTTCTTTCAAGGTCGGCTTCGTCGCCCTTCCCAACGTCTTTGCACACATGCCCGCCGGTCAGTTCTTTGGGTTCCTCTGGTTCTTCATGCTCTTCCTGGCTGCCATTACCAGCAGCATCTCCATGCTCCAACCAGTGATCGCGTTTCTTGAAGAAGGTCTCGGCCTCAAACGATACGCCTCCGTGACGATTCTCGGCCTGATCACCGCCATCGGCCTGGCATTCGTGCTTTACTTCTCCAAGAACCTGACCGCTCTCGATACGCTCGACTTCTGGATCGGAACCTTCATGCTCTTTGTTCTCGCGATGTTCCAGTCCATTCTCTATGGATGGATTCTCGGACCGAAACAGGGTGAAATTGAAATGCACCACGGTGCACACCTCAAAGTTCCTTCTTTCGTTCAGTTCATGCTTCAATACATCACACCGGTTTATTTGATCGTAATCTTTGCCCTGTTCTGCTACTGGAACATGGGTGAGTACATCCACTCGATCATCGCGAACCCAGTTTCCCAGATGTCGATCGGCTTCATCGCCCTGATCGCGACCTTTATCATGATTCTGGTGGTCATCTCTCACAAACGCTGGCAGAAGCAGGGGCGTAAGAGTCGCTTCGAAATCCCTGCCGAGTCTTGAATCCATCCCTCCTCACACACTTAGCCAGCGAGTCCTTACCATGATGTTTCCACTTTTGGCCCAGGAGGCCGCCAAGGCCTTCGCCCTGAATTCGGCCGGCATGACGATGATGGTTGTCTCCATCACGTCAGTCCTGATCCTGACCTTCTTCTGCCTTTATCGCGTGATGACGCTTCCTCCCGTCGAAATCGATGACATGCACGCCCCGCAGAACATCGACACCGGCGACACGAAAGACGTCTACTAAGCATTTCGAGGTCGACTTCGCCCCTTCTCTCCCGTGAGAAGGGGGCAGAGTCCTCGAAATTGGACGAACGAACGCGCCAACCAGATCTTCTGCTGCACTCGTTGCGCTCGCGCCGCTGAGTAACCCCGCAAGACAGGCTGGCCCACTGATCTTTCGCACATCTCCATAACGATTTCGTAAGTGTCGCCGTTGTGATATCCTTGTCATTGGCAAGCATCAGATCGTATCAAGCTGACGTCACTTCGAAGTTCTCTCATGAGCAACCTTCCCCTCGACTACGCAAGACAGCGTTACGCCGACTTCGGCGTCGACATTGATCGCGCTGTTGCAGCCTTGGGAAGCATCGCGCTTTCGATTCACTGCTGGCAGGGTGATGACGTCGGCGGCTTCGAAACGAACCGCCAGTCACTCGATGGCGGTATCGCGGTCACCGGCAATTATCCCGGCAAGGCCCGCACCGCGGAAGAACTCCGCCAGGACTTCGACTTCGCCCGTACCCTCATCCCCGGACAGCATCGATTCAACCTTCATGCCAGCTACGCCGAGACCAACGGCAAGCACGTCGACCGCAACGCGATCACGATTGAACACTTCCAGACCTGGATCGACTGGGCGAAATCTCTCGAAATCAAACTCGACTTCAACCCGACGTACTTCTCTCATCCCCTCGCATCCTCTGGTTTCACTCTCTCCAGCGCCGATGACCGCATCCGCAGCTTCTGGATTGACCACGGCGTCGCCTGTCGTCAAATCGCCGCCGAGATGGGAAGGCAGCTCGGTTCGCCCTGTGCGAACAATGTCTGGATTCCCGATGGCTCGAAAGACATTCCCATCGACCGCGCCGGCCCTCGGGCCCGCCTGATCGATTCTCTCGATCGCATGTTCGCGACGAAGTATCCCGAGACGCAATTAATCGACGCGGTCGAATCGAAACTCTTCGGCATCGGATCGGAAAGTTACGTCGTCGGCTCTCACGAATTTTACCTTGGCTACGCCGTCTCGCGACAAAAATACCTCTGCCTCGACGCCGGCCACTTCCATCCGACGGAATCGATCGCTGACAAGATTTCCGCCGTCATGACTCAAGTTCCTGGCCTGGTTCTTCATGTCAGCCGAGGTGTCCGCTGGGACTCTGATCACGTCGTTCTCCTCGACGACCCGACACTGGATATCGCCCGTGAACTCGTCCGCGGCGGTTACCTGAACCGCACATGCATCGGCCTCGACTTCTTCGACGCCAGCATCAACCGCGTCGCTGCCTGGATCATCGGCACACGTTCGACCCTCAAAGCGCTCCTCATCGCGCTGCTCGAACCCATCGACCAACTCCGGACCTTCGAGAACACGGGCGACTATACCCAGCGCCTTGCCCTCCTCGAAGAAGCCAAAACACTCCCCTGGTCCATCGTCTGGAACCATTACTGCCAAACCCAGGGCGTCCCTCCGGGGTTCGACTGGATGAACAGTATCAAGCATTACGAACAAACCATCCTCTCCAAGCGATAGTTCTTACTCCTCGAGGGAGAAGAAATCCACAACTTAACCAACGCTCGTCGAACTCGCCGCCAACTCTATGCACAACCACGATCACCACGACCTGATCCCTAATGACCTGTCTTCTGGCGAGTTCGAACGTTCTCCTGTTCCGGCCAACTCCAGACGCGGGTTCGCGAACTTCCTCGGCTGGTTCACAGGTGAGCATTGCTCTGGCCGCGAATTGATGATCGGGCCGTTGTTCGTTGCCGCGGGTGTGGGGGCCTTCGATCTTCTGGTTGGCCTTCTCGTCGGAAATCTTCTGGCTGTCCTCAGCTGGACGTTGATGACTGCTCCGATCGCGACCAAAGTTCGCCTGACGCTTTATTTTCACCTTGAACGGATCTGCGGTCGTCATCTGGTCACGCTTTACAACCTCGCCAACGGGGTGATGTTCTGCCTGCTGGCGGGTTCGATGATCACCATCACTGCCTCCGCCGTCGGTGCGGGTTTCAATTTACCGATGCCCCGTTTGATCGACTTTTATCCGGCGGGCGTTCCCTGGATCGCCACAGTTGCCATTCTGGGCATACTGATTTCTATCGTAGCTGCGGGCGGCTACCGAGCCGTTGCGAAAATCGCCAACATTGCGTCCCCGTTTCTCGTCCTGATGTTTCTCGTTTTTGGCTTCGTCGGACTCACGAAGTTTGCTGCGATCACAAACACCGACCTCACCTCTCCGACGGAACTCTGGGCTTTAGCCAGTAATCGTATTTGGACGGGCGATGCACCCCTTCCGGGACGAGTGAAGTTTACGTTCCTGCATGTCGTATGCTTTGCCTGGTTTGCCAACATGGCGCTTCACATCGGCATGAACGACCTGACCGTCCTGCGTTATGCCCGCCGCACGTGGCACGGGTTGGCCAGTGGCGCAGGGGTGTTCGTTGGTCATTATCTTCTCTGGATCTCAGCGGGCATTCTGTTCTCATTACAGTTGCAGACCAGTCACCCGGATGAATACCTCGTCGGCCTGCTCTTCGATAATTCGGAAACCTTCGCAGAGACCTCTCGCGAAGAAATCGCAGCCCTGCCTCTCTCGACCGATTTGATTCGCGAAGGCATGGAAATCGAAAATGCCATGATCAAAGCGGGCGAGCTTTATCCCAATCAAAAGCACGTTGCCCCACCCGCACCGCTTCCCGGCCTGATCGCGAAGAACGCCTGTGGAATCATGGGAGTCATCTGCGTCATCATCGCCGGGTGGACGGCAGCCAATCCCCTCATCTATCGCGCGGGCCTGGCCTTCCATGCGATCACGCCACGCAGTTCACGCTTCGTGATCACGATCATCTCTGGTCTCCTCTCGACGGCAGTCGCGATGTACCCCGGACTCTCGATGCGACTGCTGGAAATCATCGCCGTCTATGGTCTTGTTCTCATGCCGATGGGGGCGATTATCTTCGTCGACTTCTGGCTGTTCCCCCGCATTGGCCTCAAGCGATTCTACGCCGAAACGGCTCACATCAGTTTCAATATCTCTGCCGCGCTCACCTGGGTTCTGACGGGAACTGTCTGCTGGTTCCTCGTCTGCGCGACCTGGCTCATGAACAACCTCATCCGCACAGGCCAGATGAGCTTCTCGCCACAAACCCAGGAACTCATCCGCGACTACATCACGATCGAAATCTATTTCGTCGCCATCCCCGGCTGGTTCTTCGCCGCCTTTCTCTACACCATCTTTTCCCTCATCTTCCAGCACCGCGACCGCACCGAAAAACGCCTCTCCGCCCCCATCGTCGATGTCCCTACCTAAAGTTCTCGAATAGTTTCGTCCCTTCTCCCTTGAGGGGAGAAGATACCCGAAGAGCGGATGAGGGTGGGCGATAGGTAACAGTAAGCTCACATTCGGTAACACGCGCCAGGTATTCCAAGCTCCCCAGCATTCTGCAGTTGATCCCCTCATCGGATCCGTCACTCCGCTTCGACATTTCTCCAACTCGCTCTTTACCAGCGTCGTCTCAGACGTCACCATGACGGAAAATTCATCCGATTTCCTCTCCCCCTCCAAGCCATCACATCAAATCCATGTCCAAACCCATTCATGCCGTCACTCCCAGCGCCAAAGTCATCACCATCCAGCAACACATTCTTCTCCAGGAGAAGAAATTTCCCGGCGCTTCGGGTGAATTCTCCTGGCTCCTCTCCGGCCTGACGCTGGCGGCCAAAATGATCGAAGCGGCCGTTCGTCGTGCCGGTCTCAATTCGATCCTCGGACAGGCAGAAAGCTCGAACACACACGGCGAAGTCCAGCAGAAACTCGATATTTACGCCAACGAGGTCATGCTCCATAACCTCGGCGTGCGTGAAAGTGTCGGCGTCCTGGCGTCGGAAGAGAACGAAACGCCAATCATTGTTCACAACGAATCCAACAACGCCAAATACGCCATCCTCTTTGACCCGCTCGATGGCAGCAGCAATATCGACGTCAATGTGTCTGTCGGCACGACGTTCTCCATCTATCGACGCCCCGTTGACGTCGAACTCAACGAAGCCAGTAAATGGGTTCTCCAACCCGGCGACCAGCAGGTCGCAGCCGGTTATGTCGTCTATGGCTCATCGACGGTGATGGTCTATAGCGCTGGTCGCGGTGTCCACGGCTTTACGCTCGATCCCGCCATCGGCGCCTTCATTCTGTCTCACGAAGATATTCGTATGCCTGAACACGGCATCTATTACTCCGTCAACGAAGCCTATGCTGACACCTTCCCCGAAGGGTATCGCAAGTTCCTCGCTGGCCTGCGACAAGGTGTTCTCGGACGCAAATACTCGTCCCGCTACATCGGCTCGATGATTGCAGACTTCCACCGCACGCTGCTCAAAGGGGGCATCTTCCTCTACCCACCGACCGACGACCACCCAAATGGCAAACTCCGCCTCCTCTACGAAGCCAACCCCATCGCCTTCATCGCCGAACATGCTGGCGGTATCGCCATCAATGGCACAGGTCCGATCCTCAAGATGCACCCCACCAGCATCCACCAGCGCACTCCTTTGATCGCTGGCAGCCCTTCGGAAATGAACTACCTCATCGAATGTCTCAAAGCTGAGTAACGTCCGATCGTGGTGACTTTCCAGGCTCACTCGATCCAGTTCTCTTCAATCCAGTCGACCAGTTCGTCCATCGACATGACCTCGGCTCCCCGGACATGGGCGTGTCGTTTGCATTGAGCCAGCGCCAGGATCGCGTCAGCGTCTTCGTGATTCTTCAAAGACTTTGGCATCGACTTGGTCTGGTAATACTGTTCCGCTTTTTCCAGCATCGCGATGATTTCCAGAGTCCGCGGCGTCACGTGTCCCTGCAGGGTTTCCAGTGTCGCCCGTCGGGCATTGTGAAAATCGATGACGTAGCCGACGTCGTGAAACAGGCAGGCAACGAGGAATTCTTCGTCGTGGGGGGCGATATCGAGTCCACGGTGGAAGACCTGCAGCGAATGGTACTGAAGGTCACCTTCTGGGTGAATGACGGGATCGGGCGAGACGGCGGCGAGGCGTTGCAGCAGCATCAGGGGATAGGTGTAATCGTAAGAAGAATCGTCGGGCGTTTCGTCTTCGTCGGAATGGGAGAGGATTATTTCCAACTGGTCGCGACCGGCGAGCAGGTGAAGCTGTTGTTCAATCTCGGATCGACCGGGAAGATCAGCTCGTTTCAATCGTCGATTCGAAACCCAGCCTGAGGCCCGCTGGACGGCCGACTTGAAGGTGCTCGCTTTCCCGGTCAGGATCAGCCGGGCAGCGTGCTCGGCAATCTGAGTGCGCAGTGTTGTCATGGATGGAGTCTGCCGAGGTGGCAGATCGGTGGTCTGGTTGAATCAACCTGACCAGTGGTTGGAGCAGCATTATTGGGAATCGCACAGACAGGAATGTCTGTGCCACCATGTGGATTGGGATATTGTACTCCGGGTGCCACTGGCTGTGCCAGTGCCGAATCTCGTTGAACTTTATTCCTGGTGACGATATCCATCACGATTTCAAATCTCTTCCCACTCAAATTGAAGACACTTGCATAGCCAGTGGCACCCTGATTGCGGGCTCGGAGCGCTTCCCTGGAATTTCGTGAGAAACCTTACACAACTCTTTTGAAGTCACGGATGAGACGGCCGGAGAACAATCCATCAGCCGACTGGCTTGGAAGTCAGTCACGTGGGGTTTACGATACACCGACATATCAGACGCACTGTTTGTAATGTTGATCAGGTTTTTGTCCTGACAATTGTGGCTTGATTCGAATAAAATTGAGTTTCTGAAGAATAAGAAGCATACGCAAAAGGAAGAGACACCATGCCGAAAAAGACGATTGCCGATGTCGATGTGAAAGGAAAAGCAGTTCTGATGCGAGTGGACTTCAATGTCCCGCTCGATGATAAGCTGAACATCACCGACGACCGTCGGATCGCTGAAGCATTGCCTTCGATCAAGAGCGTCCTGGACCGCGGCGGACGCGTGATCCTGATGAGCCACCTGGGGCGTCCAGAAGGCAATGGCAGCCCGGAAGATCAAAAGTACTCGCTCAAGCCCGTCGTCAAACGCCTGAGTGAACTCGTCGGAACGGAAGTCTCTTTCGCTAGTGATACCGTTGGCGATGACGCCAAAGCCAAAGTCGCTGCCCTCAAGGATGGCGGCGTGCTGATTCTGGAAAACGTCC